>JBBSRE010000056.1:0-11348 GCA_038243365.1 Burkholderiales bacterium
GGGATGTGCTTGTGAAGACCGATGTGCACCCCCAGCGGGCACGACGTTTTTTCCTGCAACATGCGTGCTGCTCGCACGGTTAGATCTTCGGGCGGCAGACTGTTTCCCAGGTCCTCGCGGCTGATTCGGCCGTCTCGTCGCACCTCGAAATGCAGGCGATCGCACCAGTCGACCAGCATGAACACCGATTGCAGCAAGTGATAGCCGTCCGGCCGGCGACCGGTCAGGTGAAGAAACAGGTTCAGCTTGGCCGGGGCCGGAACGTCGTAGAGCGCCTTCACAAGGTTGATTTGCTGCGGGGCCGTTGATCAGCGGTCCAAAACCAGCCGCAAGGTGCTGCGCGGCGGCGGCGCCTCGCGCACGGCCTGCAGGCGACCAGCGGAGAGCTGAGAAAGGTCAGCCTGCCAGCCGGCGACCTGTAACGCTTCCCCATGCAACCAGGCAAAAAGTGCCTCGACCGGTACCGGGCTGCCTAACGCCTCGGCCAGCAGGGCGTCCAACGACGACGCACGACGGTCGCCTTGGGAGGATGTCAATACCGCGCCCTCGGCAGACCAGACCAGCTCGGCCAGCACCGTGCCCAGAGGAGTGCTGAGGCGGAGGTTTCCGTGGTCCGTCGAGCCTTCCAGAATGAAAAATGCCGAGAACGATTGCCGGGCATCGCCCTCGACCGCCAGGGCCATGCGGCCGGCCCAAGCTGACCCGCCTGGCGTCTGCGGCCTGGCAATATCAGGCTGCGCGCAGCCCGACACCAGCAGCGCGGCGCAGCACAGACTTCCCAAGGATCGCCAGAGCAAACGCATTCTGGTCAGAGCGAGACGCCAAGCCGCTTGAGAGTCTCGCGCAGGGTGGCATTGTCGGCATTCGAGCGCAGTGCCTCGCCCCAAATGGCGCGCGCACGCGTTTGGTCGCCCGACACCCACAGCACTTCGCCGTAGTGCGCTGCGATCTCCACGTCTTTGCGTTTGGTGTAAGCCTCTTGCAGCAACTCCAGTGAGCGCGTCAGGTTGCCCGAGCGGTATTCAACCCATGCCAGGCTGTCGGTCACGAAAGGATCGCCTGGCGCAAGGCGCAAAGCGGTCTCGACGAGCTGACGCGCTTCGGGCAGTTTTTCGCCGCGCTCGGCAAACGAATATCCGAGCGCGTTGTAGGCGTGATAGAAATCCGGCGTGGACGTGATGATCTGCCTGAGGATGCGCTCCATGCCAGCGAGGTCGCCAGCCTTTTCGGCCAGCATGGCGTGGTCGTACAGCAGCTCGGCATTGCCTGGCGACTGTTTTATCAGGTCGTCCTGCAGCTTGTAAGCCTCTGCATAAGCGCCGCTCTCACGCAGCACCTGTATATCCAACGCCTTTTTGCGGGCTTCTTCGTCCGGAGAGCTGGCGGACAAGCTCTGCACCAGCGCACGCGCATGGGTGAGCTTGCCGGCCCGCGCCAACAGGATGGCGCGGCGTGCTTGCACATTGAACCGCGTGGCTGCGTTGTCAATGCGCGAAAGCCAGTCCTGGGCTTCAGCAAAATTGCCCCGCTTCTCAGCGATTTCAGATCTGAGCATGTAGATCTGCGCGGCGGCAGCACGCTGCTCGTCACTGCCGGCGTTGCTGCGCGATGTGTTTTCGTAATTCGCCAGTGACGCCTCGGCGGTTTCGACCGCGCCGTTTTGCAGCTGCAGGGCCGCAAGCGCCAGCCACGCCTGGCTGAACTCGGGGTGTGCCGCAGTCACATCTTCCAATTGCTTTTGCGCAGCCGGGTAGCGCTGCTCCTCCAGCAGCGCCCTGGCATAGCCCATGCGCAGCTGTGGGGGGCGCTCGACGGCAAACGCGTCCTGCGCGAATGCTTCGGCGCCTGGAGTCTTCGCTTCCAGCAGGTCGAGGGCCATCAGCGCCACGTCGTCGGAAGTGGGGTCCAGCGACGCTGCGCGCTGCGCGCTGGCAAGCGCCTTGGCAGACTCACCCGCCAGTAACCGCATGCGGCCGATCGAAATTGCGGCTGCGGGAGCCAATGCCGGGTCGCTCTGGTAGCCCTCAAGAGCCTGGCGCACTAATGTCAGCGCCAGCGCCTTGTCACTCACATTGCGGTAAAAAAGAGGCAGCGTCAGCACCAGTGACTTGCGCGCTGCGGGCGCCGCAGTTTCAAGGAAGCGGTTCAGATGGGGGCCGGTCTGCGCCGTGCGGTTGAGTACCAGCAGGATCTGCAGCAGGTAGCGCTGCGCTTCATGCGACTCGGGCGACGCTGCTTCCCATGCGCGCGCGGCTGTCAGGGCCGCTTCGCCTGAACGTGATTGAAGTGCAATGTCGGTTGCGCGTCTGAAAATCTTCTCGTCACCGCTGCTGCGTGCCGCTTCCAGCATGAGCGAGTAACCCGCGCCGGGGTCTCCGTACCGAACGGTCAGTTCGCCCAGAAGAATCTCATAAAACAACTCGGCATCCAGTTCCGCGTTTTGCTCGCTGAGTGCGATCGAATGGTCTTGTCCATGCGCAGGAAGAGCAGGCGATGCCGGTCCGAAAGTTTGCGCCTGTACAGCGCCCGCACAGAGAGACAAGGCCACCAGCGGAACCGCCAGAAGGCGAGGAGAAAGATACATCGGGTCATAATAATCCATGCCCCAAGCCGGACTCCGCCGCTGCCCCAATGCCTGAGTTGCCAGAGGTCGAGGTCACGCGCCTGAGCTTCGCGGGCCGCATCGAAGGTGCGCGTGTTCTGGGTGCCAAGCTCGGCAAGCCGCTGCGGTGGCCCCTGGGCTGCTCGCCGGAGCAATTGGCCGGGCGCACCGTGACGACGGTTGACCGACGCGGAAAATACCTTTTGCTGCGTTTTGACCAGGGCCTTCTGATGTTGCACCTCGGCATGTCGGGCAGCCTCTCATTCGCAGCCGCTGGCCCTCCCATGGGCCCTCACGACCATTTTGATCTGTGCACCACCCACGGACTGCTGCGCCTGCACGATCCGCGGCGCTTCGGCGCCGTGATCTGGGCCGCCGATTCCGACGCGCCTGTGCTGCACAAGTTGCTGGATCACCTCGGCATGGAGCCACTGTCCGAAGACTTCTCGCTGGAGCGCTTCGCGGCACAGCTCAAGACCAGCCGGGCGCCGATCAAGCAGGTGCTGCTCTCAGGGCAGATCGTGGTGGGCGTAGGCAATATTTACGCCTCCGAGGCTCTGTTTCACGCCGGTATCCGGCCCACTACCCAGGCCAGGCGTATTGGTGCGGCACGGGTGGCCAAGCTTCACGGCGCCATCCGCACGGTGCTGGCGCGTGCTGTGGCTGCTGGCGGAAGCACGCTGCGTGACTTTCAAGCGGCTGACGGTGCTGCCGGCCATTTTCAGCTCAGCGCAAGCGTGTATGGACGCGCGGGCGAGCCCTGTCATACTTGCGCGACGCCCGTCAGGATGATCAAACAAGGCCAGCGAAGCAGTTTTTACTGCCCGGTTTGCCAGCGCTGATGCGCCCGTGCAACGGCTGTAGTCGCCGAGCGGGCCGCCGATTCGATTGCCGCTTATTCTTGCGGCACCTTGCACTGCACTGACACTTGGAAAGCCAACGTGGGACCTTCATTTAACGAGCAATTTGAACAACATGATGCGTGGCGTCGCGATTTCGCACGCCGCATACGTCAGCTGTCCGAATGGCTGGCGTCTCAGGATCTCACCGATGCGTCCGTGCGTCAGCGGCTTGAGCGGCTGGAAGAGCAGGTGCGGACCGACAAGATCATGGTGGCGTTCGTCGCCGAATTTTCCCGTGGAAAATCTGAGCTGATCAATGCGATTTTCTTTGCCAGCTACGGCAGACGGATCATTCCCGCCAGTGCTGGGCGCACCACCATGTGCCCCACAGAACTGGGTTACGAAGCGGGCCTAGCGCCCAGCCTGCGTTTGCTCCCCATCGAAACACGGTTGCTGCCGCAGGGGCTGGCCGAGTGGCGCAATACGCCAGAGAAGTGGTCGGAATTTGCACTGGATGCCGAGGACGGCGAGCAAATCGGGTCGGTGATTGCCAAAGTGGCGGAGACGCTGCGCGTCGACGTGGATCAGGCGCGAAAGCTCGGTTTCTGGCATGACGAACTGCCTCAAGAGAACCCCCCTCAAGATGCTGCAGGCCTGGTGGAAGTGCCCAAGTGGCGCCATGCCCTGATCAACCTGCCGCACCCGCTTCTGAAACACGGCTTGGTGATCTTGGATACGCCAGGCCTCAATGCAGTGGGCGCCGAGCCCGAGCTGACGGTCAACCTGATCCCGCAGGCCCACGCAGTCGTGTTCATCCTTGGCGCCGACACTGGCGTCACCCGCTCCGATTTGGCGATCTGGCGCGAGCACCTTGCCGATACCTCTGACAGCCCCGAATCGCGGCTGGTGGTGCTCAACAAGATCGATACGTTGTGGGACACGCTCAACTCGGCCGAAGAGGTGCAGCAGCAGCTCGAGCGGCAACGCTCCAATTCTGCGGAAACGCTGAACGTGCAGCCTGAGCAGGTCTTGCTCGTTTCCGCGCAGAAAGGCCTGGTCGCCAAGATCACCTGCAACGACATCATGTTGGAGTCGAGTGGGTTGCCCCTGCTCGAAGATGCGCTGGCGGAAGGCATCATGGGACGCCGCCAGAGTATCCTGCGCTCCGCCATCGGCGTCGCCCTCGGCGGCGTTCGCACCGAAACAGCGCGCGTCCTGAACATTCGCAGGCGCGACATCGACGACCAGATGACCGAACTGGGGAGCCTGCGCGGCAAGAACGCGGCTGTCATTGAAGCAATGCGCACGCGCATAGAGCAGGAGCGCGAAGAGTTCGACCAGTGCTCGGCCAAGATTCTCGCGGTGCGTGCGGTCCATCTCAAGCTGTTGAAGAGCGTGTTTGACCGTCTGGGTGCCAAGGCCCTGAAGGGACATCTGGCAGGTTTGAACCAGGCGTTGACCCAAAAGGGGCTCAAGCTCGGTGTCAAAAAGCACTACGCTGACACTTTCGACCTGCTTCGCACTGTGGTGGACGGGGCTCAGGCAAGCGCGATTGAAATCCAGGCCATGCTGGCCGGGACTTTTCGCCAGCTCAACGCGGAATTCGGTTTCTCGCTTCAGGCGCCGGCGCAACTACAGCTGGACCAGTTTCTGCTCGACTTGGTGCGCATCGAGCGCAGCCATGTGCAGTACTTGGGCGTCGGCAATGCACTGCGCCTTGTTCAGCCGGAATTTGCCGCGCGGCTGTCGCGTGCGCTCTCGACTCGCCTGCGTGCGGTATTTGAATCTGCCGCCAATGATCTGGAGCTCTGGAGCAACGCCGCAACAGCCCAGCTCGACGCGCAGCTGCGCGAACGCAAGCGCAGCTTCAGCCGCCGCATCGAAGCGGTCGATCGGATTCAGAACGCTGCGTCCGGGCTCGAAGAACGCATCGTGGAGCTGGAAGATGCCGAGCGCTCGCTCGACAGCCTTGATGGTCAGTTGCAGATTCTCACGGAATCCCTGCTGGCCTTGTCGGAACGGGTACCCGAGAACGCCGTCGCCACGGCGGGATGAGCCCGCCTGATCCGGCGTTTCTGGCCACTGCCATCGTGCAATGGCAAAAAGTACATGGGCGGCACAGTCTCCCGTGGCAGCGCACTCGCGACCCCTACCGCGTATGGCTGTCGGAAATCATGCTTCAGCAGACTCAGGTTGCCACGGTGCTCGGTTATTACGATCGTTTCCTCGCGCGTTTTCCCGACGTAGCTACCCTGGCCGCTGCACCGGACGACGATGTGCTCGCGCTCTGGAGCGGGCTTGGCTATTACAGCCGAGCGCGCAATCTGCACAAGGCCGCGCAGCAAGTCATGGAACTACACGGCGGCGCGTTTCCGCAAACAGCCGTGCAATTGGCTGACCTTCCTGGCATTGGCCGATCAACCGCATCCGCCATTGCAGCCTTTTGTTTTGACGAGCGCGTTCCCATTCTGGACGCCAATGTCCGGCGAGTACTGACGCGCTATCTCGCCTTCGACGGCGACTTGGCGCGGCCTGCCAATGAGAGAGCCCTCTGGCAGCGTGCCGAGCAACTGGTTCCCGAGAGTGGGCAGGACATGCCGGCTTACACACAAGGCCTCATGGATCTCGGCGCCACGGTGTGTTTACCGACTAGGCCGTCTTGCCTGGTGTGCCCACTTGAAGCAGGTTGCGGCGCGCGCGCGTCTGGTCAGCCTGAGAGGTTCCCGGTCCGCACGCGCACGATCAAGCGCAAAACCGAGCTGTGGTGGCTACTGCTGCTGCGCGACGACGCCCAACGCATCTGGGTTGAAAAACGGCCTTCACCTGGCATCTGGGCAGGCCTGCAATGCCCGCCCGTGTTCGCTGATGAATCCGCTTTGCGGGACGCTGCTACCCGTGTCGGTGCCCTTGAGCCAGTGTTCATACCCGTCAGGCGCCACGTGTTGACACACCGCGATTTGGTGCTGCACCCGGCTCTGGCGTCAGTCTCAGGATCTGACCTCCCATCGCGCCAGATAGGCCAATGGGTGTCGATAGAGCAGCTGCCAGACATCGGTTTGCCTGCGCCTATTCGAACTTTGCTTGCTTCGCTCGGGTGAGCGCTGCGCGCGCAACGCCAGTAGGCTCAGAGCAGAGCCAGTTCGCGGTGTCGCACCACGATGGGCCATTCGGCAAAGCGCTTTGCCAGACGCTCCACCAGATACACCGAGCGGTGCTGGCCCCCAGTGCAGCCAATTGCGACAGTGACATAGCTTCGATGGTTATCCACCAGCACCTGTAGCCAGGCGTTCATAAATTGGGCAATGTCGTCCTCCATCCGCGCAACGAGGGGCTGCGCCTCCAGAAAAGCCGCGACGGGCTGGTCGCGCCCGGTCAATGCACGCAGGGGTGCTTCGTAGTGCGGATTGGGCAGCATGCGCACATCGAACACGTAATCGGCATCCAGTGGCACGCCGCGCTTGAAAGCGAAGGACTGGAACACCAGTGACAGTGGATTGGGCGGCTGCGCCATCAAAAGCTTCACGTGGCTTTGCAGCTGCGCTGGGCGAATGGCACTGGTATCGATCACCTGGGCGGTCTCGCGCAAGTCGGCAAGCAGCTCACGCTCGAGATCTATCGCCTGCACCAACCCGCGGCGGTCCTGTTGCGGCGCATCTCCGCTCAGCGGGTGACGCCGCCGTGTCTCGGAAAAGCGCCGCACCAGTGTCTCGGTGTCGGCGTCCAGAAAAATCGAATGCACCGAGCAGCCCTGGCGCCGCAACTGCCGCAGTTTTTCAGGGACTTCAGGCAACGAGGTGCGACTGCGCACATCCATGGCAATAGCAAGGCGATGGCCATGGTGCTCGTGCTCCAGCGCCACAAAACTGAGCAAGAGTTCCGGCGGCAGATTGTCAACACAGTAATAACCAGCGTCTTCGTAGGCGCGCAGCACCACGGATTTTCCCGAACCCGACATCCCGGTGATGAGTGCAATTTCGACTGTCATGCCTGTCGCGTCTCCAGTGTCTGACGGGTCTGGTGGGAATCTTGGGTATCGAGGGTATTGGCGTGAGCGAGGTCCAGCATTTCCTGCGCATGGGCCAGGCTGGTGCTGGAACCCTCAGCGCCCCCTAGCATGCGGGCAATCTCTGCGGTGCGCCCGGACCCTGTGACCGTGCTGACTCCGCTAAAGCCGCTGCCACTGCTCTGTTTGCCGCGCTTCTTGGTCACCACCAAGTGGTGATCAGCGCAAGCAGCCACCTGCGGCAGATGCGTGACCGCTAGCACCTGGTGCGCTTCGCCCAGGCGCTGCATCAACTGGCCCACAGTGTGTGCTACCGCGCCACCCACACCAGCGTCCACCTCGTCAAAGATGAGGGTGCTGGCGCTTCCCAGTGCACTGGTGGTGACGGCAATAGCCAGCGCGATGCGCGAGAGCTCTCCGCCAGACGCGACCTTGCCGATGGGCCGCAGCTCCTGGCCGGCGTGTCCGGCGACCAGGAACTCGACGTCTTCCATGCCCTGCGGCCCCGGCTGCTGGGCCGGCGCCAGGTGCACTGCAAAGCTGCCGCCGGTCATGCCCAAACTTTGCAGCAGCGCTGTGACTGCATTGGAAAGGGGCTTGGCGGCTTTCACACGCAGCCGGGTCAGTGCCTTGGCGGCGGATTCATAGTGCAACCGCGCCGCCTGCTCACGGCTCTCTAGCGCTTGAAGGTCACTGCTCGCCTCCAGCTCTGCGAGCGACGCCTTCCAACCTGCGAGTAATGAAGGAAGTTCCGCCGGAGTGCGTTTGAAACGTCGCGCCAAACTGATCCAGAGCGAGACGCGATCGTCGATCTGCTGCAACTGCTGAGCATCCAGCACATCCCGGCGCAGATAGGCATGGAGCTCGTGCAGCGCTTCTTCGGCCTGTGCCAGGCTGTCGGCCAGCAGCGAGCCGATGGATTGAAAGCCCGGTTCGAGGTGCTCGTGCGCGGCCATGGCTTCGCGCGCGCGGGTCAGCGCATCACGCGCGCCGGAATCATCTGCTTCAAGCAGGCTTGATGCAGCCTGTGCAGCGTCCATCAGCGCCTGCGCATGGCCCAGCCGGGTGTGCTGTGCGTTGAGTTCATCCCATTCCGCATCAACTGGCGACAATGCGGCAAGCTCGGAAATCTGCCATTGCAGACGGTCACGCTCTTCGCTGGCGGTGGCCTGTGCGTGGCGCGCAGAATCCAGCACGCGCACGGCCTCTTTCCATTGGTTCCAAGCCGTCATCACGCCCGAAGCGTCGGCTTCGGCGTAAGCGTCCAGCAGAACGCGTACCGAGCCGGCTGACATCAGGTTTTGCCAAGCGTGCTGGCCATGTATGTCGACCAGTCGGGAGCCCAGCGCGCGCAGCTGGGTCGCAGTGGCAGGTGTGCCGTTGATCCACCCTCGGCTCTTGCCACTCGCGTCGATGCTGCGTCGGAGCAGCAAGGTGTCTTCGGATTCAAAGCCGCCATCTTCCAACCACGCGTGCACGGCGTCCAGAGGGTCGAACTCCGCCACCAGGTCTGCGCGGCTGGCGCCTGCGCGCACCACTCCGGCATCGGCGCGCGCGCCCATGACCAGCTGAAGTGCGTCTATCAGAATCGACTTGCCTGCCCCGGTTTCCCCGGTCAATGCCGTGAACCCCGCTGCGAAGTCGATCTCCAGCGCTTCAACGATGACGAAATCGCGCAGCGTGATGCGCCGCAGCGCCATGCTCAGGATCCTCCCTCGTTCCAGCGCAGCTTGCGGCGCAGGGTGTCAAAGTAATTCCAGCCGCGTGGGTGCAAGAACCGCATGCAGTATTCGGAGCGTTTGACCAGAATGCGGTCCCCTCGTACGAGATGTGCCAGCGATTGCATGTCGAAATTGGCACTGGCGTCGCGCCCCGAGACCAGCTCGATGGCAATCTCGGTGATGTCTGAGAGCACGATGGGGCGGTTCGACAGCGTGTGCGGGGCAATGGGCACCAACACCCAGCCGGGTATCGAAGGGTGCAGCATCGGCCCGCCAGCCGAGAGCGCGTACGCCGTGGAACCGGTGGGTGAGGCGACGATGAGGCCGTCCGCGCGTTGGTTGGCCACAAAATGGCCGTCCACTTCCACACGTAGCTCCACCATGCCTGACGCTGCGCCGCGGTTCACCACCACATCGTTCATGGCCAGGGCATCGAACACGCATTCCCCGTCGCGTATCACTTGGCCATGGATCAGCGGCCGATGGTCTTCCTCAAACTCACCATGCAGCATGGGCTCCAGCGTGGCTTCGTAGTTCTCAAGCGGAATGTCGGTGACGAAGCCCAGCCGGCCCTGGTTGATGCCGATGAGCGGCGTACCGAAGCGCGCCAGCTTGCGTCCGATGCTCAGCATGGTGCCGTCGCCGCCCACCACTAGCGCCACGTCGCAGTGCTCGCCAATACCCTCGGGGTCGAGCGACGCGTAGCCCTGGATGCCACTGCTGTGCGCGGTCTGCTCGTCCAGCGAGACCACGCAGTTCTGACGCTTCAGAAAGGCAGCAATGCGCTCAAGCACCTCGCGCGATTCCGGCGATACGGTGCCGGCAGCCGCATGGTGGTATTTGCCGATCAGGGCCACGTGGCGAAACGGGGGATTCATCTTGAAATTACATCACTAAAATGCGCCAATGCTGGATGCGCGCGCCAAGATGTTGCTCAAAGCGCTGGTCGAGCGCTATATAGACGATGGGCAACCTGTCGGCTCTCGGACGCTGTCGCGCGAAAGCGGCCTAGAACTATCGCCCGCCACCATCCGAAACGTCATGGCCGACCTGGAAGATCTGGGCCTGATCGCCAGCCCGCACACCTCTGCGGGGCGCATTCCCACTGCCAAAGGGTATCGCTTGTTTGTGGACACCATGCTGACCGTCCACCGAGATCAGCTGGCGCCGCAGACCTTGGCCCCCGAGCAGCCCAAGCGGGTGATTGCCAACGCAGCGCAAATGCTCTCCAGCCTGTCGCAGTTTGTCGGCGTGGTCATGGCGCCGCGCCGCGCATCGGTGTTTCGGCACATCGAATTTCTGCGTTTGTCCGAGCGCCGGGTGCTGGTCATCATCGTCTCGCCCGAGGGCGACGTGCAGAACCGCGTGATCTTTGCCAAAACGGATTTTTCGCAAAGCCAACTGATTGAGACCGCCAATTTTCTGAACGCGAACTACAGCGGCCTGACGATGGAGCAGGTGCGTGAGCGCCTCAAAACCGAAGTGGCCACGCTGCAGACCGAAATTGCGCAGCTGATGCAAGCGGCAGTCAGTGTGGAAGGCGATGCCGATCATGCCGCCGACGGCGATGTGGTGATTTCCGGGGAGCGCAACCTCTTGGCGGTGAGCGATTTTTCCAAAGACATGGGCAACCTGCGGCGGGCCTTCGAAATGTTCGAGCAGAAGACGCAGTTGCTGCAGTTGTTGGACGTCTCGTCGCAAGCGGCCGGAGTGCGGATTTTCATTGGTGGTGAGAGCCAGGTGGTGCCGTTTGAAGAGCTCTCGGTGGTCAGCGCTCCCTACGAGGTCGACGGGCAGATTGTGGGAACGCTGGGCGTGATCGGCCCTATGCGCATGCCCTACGACAAGATGATCCAGATCGTCGACATCACCTCGCGCTTGGTGTCAAACGCCCTAAGCCACAGGCCCTAAACCCGCCGCTCAAGCCCCTACAATCGATTGAGTTTGCAGCGGCACGATGCCGCCTGAAAGCACACGGGCCGTTAGCTCAGTTGGTTAGAGCAGAGGACTCATAATCCTTTGGTCGTTGGTTCAAGTCCAACACGGCCCACCAACAGCAATAGCAAAAAGCCCCCGCAGAAAATTCCTGCGGGGGCTTTTTTGTGGTCTGGTCCCTTCGACAGGAATCGAACCTGTATCTAGCGCTTAGGAGGCACTCGTTCTATCCGTTGAACTACGAA
>JBBSRE010000057.1:0-11228 GCA_038243365.1 Burkholderiales bacterium
GACGAAACCGCGGGAAAGGATGTGGCGATGCACATTGCCGCGATGAAGCCTGTGGCGCTTGCCAGCAGTGATGTGCCTGCCGAGCTCATCGAAAAAGAGCGTTCTGTGGCTGCCGCCAAGGCAGCCGAAGACAAGGTGAAGGCGCAGGCAGAAGGCAAGTCCGTGCAATCGGACGAAATCGTCACCAAGCGCATCGAAGGCGGCGTGCAGAAATACCTCAAGGAGGTCTCGCTGTTTAACCAGACTTTCGTGAAGAACGACAAACAGAGCGTGGAGCAGATGCTCAAGGAACGCGCTACCACGGTGAAGGCGTTTACGCTGTACGTGGTGGGTGAAGGCATTGAGAAGAAGGTTGACGATTTCGCCGCGGAAGTCGCTGCCCAGGTGGCGGCGGCCAAAGGCGGCGCTTGAGCGCTGTGCCCCGGTTCCTCGCCGCCTGGTCGCCTTTTTGAATTTGCCACCTTTGCCACCTTTGCCACCTCTATTGAAGGAGTTCCTGTGAACGCTGCCACACCCGCCTACAAGCGCATTTTGCTCAAGCTGTCGGGTGAAGCACTCATGGGGGACGACGCCTTCGGCATCAACCGCGCGACCATCGTGCGGATGGTGAGTGAGGTGGCAGAAGTGACCCGCATGGGTGTTCAAGTGGCAGTGGTGATCGGCGGCGGCAACATTTTTCGCGGCGTAGCCGGCGGTGCCGAAGGCATGGACCGGGCCACTGCCGATTACATGGGCATGCTGGCTACCGTGATGAACGCGTTGGCCTTGGCCGATACGATGGACAAGCAGGGCCTTACGGCCCGGGTGATGTCGGCTATTTCGATCGAGCAGGTGGTCGAGCCTTACGTGCGGCCCAAGGCCTTGCAATACCTCGAAGAGGGCAAGGTCGTGGTGTTTGCGGCCGGCACCGGAAATCCTTTTTTCACCACTGATACGGCGGCGGCGCTTCGCGGCGCAGAAATTGGCGCTGAGTTGGTACTCAAGGCCACCAAGGTCGATGGTGTCTACACTGCAGACCCGCACAAGGATCCGACTGCTACCCGCTACGCCACACTGACGTTTGACGAGGCGATGGCGCGCAATCTGGGCATCATGGACGCCACGGCGTTTGCCTTGTGCCGCGACCAGAAACTCCCCGTCAAGGTATTTTCTATCTTCAAGCCCGGCGCCCTTAAACGCGTTGTACTGGGCCAGGACGAAGGAACATTGGTACACGCTTAACGGGCGTACGCCTGACAAAAATTGTGGGCCCCGCGCCCCTGTTCAGAGGAGACCTACATGACTGCCGATATTCGCACCACCATGGAAGGCAAGATGGATCAGTCCATCGTGGCTTTCAAGAACAATGTGCTCAAGATTCGCACCGGCCGCGCCAGTCCGGCTCTGCCCGATTCGATCCATGTGGACTCGTACGGGTCCATGGTGCCGCTCAGCCAGGTTGCCAACGTGCAACTGCTCGACGCGCGCACGATCAGTGTTCAGCCCTGGGAAAAGGGAATGGGTGCCAAGATTGAAAAAGCCATTCGTGAGAGCGATCTGGGCTTGAACCCCGCGTCCATGGGTGACCTGATCCGCGTTCCCATGCCACCCATGAGCGAAGAGCGCCGCAAGGAAATGACCAAGTTGGCGCGCAATGAGGGCGAATCCGCAAAGATCGCGGTGCGCAATCTGCGCCGCGATGCGAACGACGCGGTCAAGCGCATGGTGAAGGACAAGCTCGCGTCTGAAGACGATCAAAAGCGGTCCGAATCCGAGATCCAAAAAACCACCGATCGCCATGTGGCCGACATCGATGCCTTGGTGGCTGCCAAGGAACAAGAAATCATGGCGGTCTGATCTCGTCGCCTGCTTCGCCCGCTCGCCCGCTCGCCCGCTCGCCCGCTTACGCCGCCATGAATGCATCGACATCGGCTCCCATGCACGTCGCCATCGTGATGGATGGCAATGGCCGTTGGGCCAAGCGGCGATTCCTGCCGCGGCTGGCAGGGCACAAACAGGGTGTGACGGCCCTACAGCGCTGCGTCAAAGCTTGCGCCGAGCGCGGCGTTGGTACGCTCACCGTCTTTGCCTTTTCGTCTGAAAACTGGAGCCGACCTGCCGAAGAAGTGAGTGGGCTGATGGAGTTGCTGGCTCGTGCCATTGGACGGGAAGTGCCGCAGCTGGCGCGTGATGGCATCCGTTTGCGATTCGTCGGCGCGAGCGAGGGCCTGTCCCTGACGCTTCGCGAGAACCTTGCGCAGGCTGAAGAACAAACCGCTCACTGCACTCAGATGCTGCTCAATATCTGCTTCAACTACGGTGGCCGTTGGGACATTGCCCAGGCGGCTGCTGGCTTGGCTGAGCGCGGCGTGGCCATCACTCCGGAGAGCCTGGACCGGGCGATGGCGCTCTCGCACGTGCGGGATCCCGATCTCCTGATTCGCACCGGCGGTGAAATGCGGCTGAGCAATTTTCTCCTGTGGCAGGCGGCTTATTCCGAACTGTTTTTCAGCGATAAGCTATGGCCCGACTTCGACGAAGCCGCGCTTGACGCGGCCTTGGCCACTTACCGTGCGCGCGAGCGCCGTTTTGGCTTGATCTCTGAACAACTCACGAACGAGCCTGCCGTTCTGGCCCGCGCCTGAAACAGGCGCTCATTTCAAAAGGGCTGACCATGCTCAAGCAACGCGTCATCACGGCCATCGTCCTTCTGGCGATCCTGCTCCCCGCACTTTTCTATCCGCATCCGGCGGTATTTGCCGGGGTGGTGTTGATCTTGATGGCCGCAGGCGCCTGGGAGTGGGGTCGGCTCACCGGATGCTCTTTCGCTGTTTCCGTGGTCCTCGCCGCCGTGTGCGTCGCTTTGTGCGCGACGTCATGGGTGCTCGGTTGGGTGGCTTTGCCGCTTACAACCCTGTGGATCGTCGCCACCGCTGTGTGGGTGCTGGGCGCTGCGTGGCTGCTGAGGTCCGGCGTGCCGGGCTGGCCCCGTATTCCGCAGCCGGTTCGCGTGGTGGTCGGCGTGTTGGCACTCTGGTTGGCCTGGCTGGCGGTGGTTCAGGCGCGCATCATCGGAATCAACTTCCTGCTCTCGGTCATGACGCTCGTCTGGATGGCCGACATCGCTGCTTATTTTGCCGGCCGCACTTTTGGGCTGCGCTTCACCAAGAACAAACTGGCTCCCGCCATCAGCCCGGGGAAAAGCTGGGAAGGGGTGTGGGGTGGCGTGGCAGGTGTGCTGATCCTGGGTGTCGTGTGGATGCTGCTGGATCGTGCACTTTCTGCCTCTGTGCTCAGCTTTTACTCGCGCCTGGCTGTTCCGGGCCTCTGGATGTTGGTGCTGGGCGTGCTGTTCATGTCATGTATGAGTGTGGTCGGTGACCTGATCGAATCACTGGTCAAGCGCAGTGCTGGCGCCAAGGACAGCAGCCAGCTGCTGCCGGGCCATGGCGGCGTGCTGGACCGCGTGGATGCGCTGCTGCCTACGCTTCCGATCGCCATGATGCTGACCCGGCTGGTGTCCTGATGCGCCAACGCATCACGGTGTTGGGCTCCACGGGCTCGGTCGGCTGCAACACGCTGGATGTGATCGCCCGGCACCCGGAACGCTTTGAGGTGTTTGCACTCAGCGCGCACACGCAAGTGGAACTGCTACTGGCCCAGTGCGCGACCCACCGGCCCAAGTTTGCCGTGATGGTCAGCCCGGAACATGCCCAGTTGCTCGAAGAAAAATTGGAGTCAAATGGGCTTCCAACGCAGGTGCTGCAAGCGCAAGATGCTCTTGAAACAATAGCGTCACACCCAGACGTCAACACTGTGATGGCCGCCATCGTCGGCGCTGCAGGCTTGGCGCCGTGCATGGCGGCGGCGCGCGCCGGCAAGCGCTTGCTGCTTGCCAACAAGGAGGCATTGGTCGTCGGCGGCGAGGTGTTCCTGGCGGCGGTGCGAGAGGGCGGCGCAACTCTGTTGCCCATCGACAGCGAGCATTCCGCCATCTTCCAAGCGCTGCCCGACGACGCAGCCACCTGGGCCGAGCGGGTCGACAAAATCATCCTCACGGCCTCTGGCGGTCCTTTTCGCACGCGCGCTCCAGCGAGCTTGCGCGACGTGACGCCCGAGGAGGCATGCGCCCATCCCAACTGGATCATGGGGCGCAAGATTTCTGTGGACTCCGCCACCATGATGAACAAGGCGCTGGAAGTGATTGAGGCGCGCTACCTGTTTGGCCTGCCTGCCGAAAAGCTGGAGGTGGTGATCCACCCGCAAAGCACGATCCACTCGATGGTGCAATACCGGGATATGTCCGTCGTTGCTCAGCTCGGCACGCCCGACATGCGCGTGCCGATCGCCTACGGCCTGTCATGGCCGGAACGCGTGGCTTCGGGTGCGGCGGCGCTTGATTTCCATGCGCTGAGCGCCATGACCTTCGAATCCATCGCAGACCATGGTCACGCCGAGCGTTTCCCTTCCTTGGCACTCGCGTGGGAGAGCCTGGCGGCCGCGCCGGGTACCACGGCGGTTCTCAATGCGGCCAATGAGGTCGGAGTGGCACAGTTTCTGGAGAGGCGACTTCGCTTTGACCAGATTCATGCTTTGAACCTTGAAACTTTGCAGGCAGTTTCCCCGTCCAAACCCGACACACTGGACGGGCTGCTGGAACTCGACAAACAGTCGCGCAGCAAAGCACACGAGCTTGCCGCCCGGATGGCGGCCTGAGCACAGGAGGTTTCTCATGTTGACTTTCATTGCCTTCATCGGCGCGCTGGCGATCCTGATCGCGGTCCACGAGTACGGTCACTACCGTGTGGCCGTGGCGTGCGGGGTCAAGGTGCTGCGCTTTTCGGTCGGGTTCGGCAAGCCTATTCTGCGTTGGCAGCCAAAGGGCTCCCCGACCGAATTCGTGGTCGGCATGCTGCCGCTCGGGGGCTTCGTCCGCATGCTCGACGAACGCGAGGCGCCCGTAGCGCCCGAAGAAAAGCACATGGCGTTCAACAACCGCCCGTTGCGTGCGCGGGCAGCTATCGTGGCCGCGGGGCCAGCTGCCAATCTGTTGCTGGCGATCTTGCTGTATGCGGTGGTCAACTGGGTGGGGGTGCAGGAACCCGTGGCCGTTCTCTCGAGTCCGCCTGCGGGTTCTCTGGTGCAGGCAGCCGGGTTGACGGGTGGCGAACGTGTGCAGTCCATCGCGCTCGGCGACGACACCATGCGCGAAGTGCGTTCCTTTGAGGACTTACGCTGGACGCTGACCCGAGGTGCGCTGGACGGTACTGCGGTGCGGCTTGAAGTCGAGTCGCCCCCGGGCGCCCCGCTGAGGACGGTCCTCCTACCGCTGGACCAGCTGTCCAGCCGCGAAGCAGATGCCCAATTGATGCGGTCGATTGGCATTACAGCGCCATGGAGCCGACCCGTGATCGGCGAGCGCGTTGAAGGCGGTGCGGCAGTGCGCGCAGGGCTGGAGCCCGGCGACGTGGTTTTGCGGATTGGTGGTGCCGCCGTTTCTGACGCACAGCAGTTGCGCGAGCAAATTCGAGGCTCCATTCAGGATGGCCGCCCTCAGACCCAAACTTGGCAGGTGGAGCGCGCGGGCCGCAAGCTCGACCTTGAAGTGACTCCGGAGGTGGTGGAGGACGCCGGTCAACAGATCGGCAGAATCGGCGCCTATGTCGGCGAGCCACCGCAGTTCACCACGGTGCGCTATGGCGTGCTCGAGGGCCTGTGGAACGGAGTGGAGCGCACCTGGCAGGTGTCAAGCCTGTCACTGCGCATGATGGGACGCATGCTGACGGGACAAGCATCGGTCAAGAACCTGAGCGGCCCCCTTACCATTGCCGATTTCGCTGGACGCTCAGCGCACGTCGGCCTGATCCAGTATCTGACGTTTCTCGCGCTGATCAGCGTGAGCTTAGGGGTGCTCAACCTGCTCCCCCTGCCGGTGCTTGATGGCGGGCACCTGATGTATTATCTTTGGGAGGGCGTGACGGGCAAAAGCGTGTCAGACGCCTGGATGGAGAACCTGCAGCGCGGCGGCGTCGCTGTGCTGCTGGTGATGATGTCCATCGCATTGTTCAACGATATCACCCGGCTTTTGGGCTGATCCGCAGACTTCCGGAGTCAGCAGCAGCGCACTGCGGCACCGCATCGATTTCATTCCATGAATAAAAAACTAACTCGCTTTGGTGCGCGTGCCGTGGCGGCCGCTTCCGTTTTGTTGCTTGCGGCCCAAGGCGCCTGGGCGCTGGCGCCTTTCAAGGTACGCGACATCCGCGTGGAAGGCCTCCAGCGTGTGGAGCCGGGTACCGTCTTCGCGTCGCTGCCGGTGCGCGTGGGAGACGATTACAGCGACGACAAGGGCGCTGCGGCCATCCGTTCGCTTTTTGGTCTGGGCCTCTTCACTGATGTGCGCCTGGAGGCCGCGGGCGACGTTCTGGTGGTGGTAGTGCAAGAGCGCCCCACGATCGCTGACGTGGAGTTTGCAGGTTCGCGAGAGTTCGACAAGGAAACGCTCAAGAACGTGATGCGCGACATCGGGCTGACTGATGGGCGGCCTTACGACAAGGCGCTGACTGATCGCGCCGAGCAAGAGCTCAAGCGCCAGTACATCAACAAGAGTTTTTACGCGGCGCAAGTGGTCACCACGGTGACGCCCATCGAGCGCAACCGCGTCAACCTCACCTTCACCGTGGTGGAGGGCGATACCGCCCGCATCAAGGACATCAGGATCGTCGGCAACCAGGCCTTCAGCGAATCTACGCTCAAGGGCCTGTTCGACCAAGACACCGGTGGCTGGCTCAGCTGGTACACCAAGTCCGATCGCTATGCGCGGCCCAAGCTCAACGCAGACTTGGAGACGCTGAGGTCTTACTATCTGCAACGTGGCTTTTTGGAGTTCCGCGTGGATTCCACGCAGGTGGCTATTTCTCCGGACAAGGAAGAGATTTCGATCACGGTCAACATCACAGAAGGCCAGCGGTTCGTGGTTTCAAGCGTGAAGCTTGAGGGCAACTTTTTGGACCGCGAGGACGAATTCAAATCGCTGGTGAAAATTCGGGCCGGCGAGCCCTACAACGCAGATGACGTGGCCGAGACGACCAAGGCCTTCAGCGAGTATTTTGGCAATTTCGGCTTTGCGTTTGCCCGCATCGAAGCTGTGCCGGACATGGATCGCGAGAATGGCCGGGTCGCCTTGACGCTGACGGCCGATCCGCTGCGCCGCGCGTATGTGCGCCGCATCAGCATTGCCGGAAACGACCGCACGCGCGACGAAGTGGTGCGTCGCGAGTTTCGGCAATTTGAGGCGTCTTGGTACGACGGCGAGAAAATCCGTCTCTCACGTGACCGGGTCGACCGGCTGGGCTATTTCACCGACGTCAACGTAGAGAGTCAGGAAGTACCCGGCTCGCCCGACCAGGTTGACCTGATCATCGGCGTCAAGGAAAAACCCACAGGCTCGCTGCAACTCGGTGCAGGTTTTTCCAGTGCTGAAAAGATTTCGTTTTCCTTCGCCATCAAGCAGGAAAACGTGTTCGGTTCGGGTAATTATCTGGGTATCGATCTCGATACCAGCAAATACAAGCGGACTTTGGTGTTCAGCACCACGAACCCCTATTTCACGCAGGACGGCATCTCTCGCACGCTGGACCTGTACTACCGCACCGACAAGCCTTATCAAGACCAGGGAGGCAACTACGAGTTGGTGACTACAGGCGGCAGCGTGCGCTTCGGCATACCCTTCAGTGAGACCGATACCGTGTTCTTCGGGGGAGGTTTGGAGCAGACCCGGATCAAGCCCGGTACCAACATTCCGGCCGCGTATTTGCTGTATGCAGATCGTTACGGCTACACCAGCTCGGCGGTGCCACTGACGATCGGCTGGTCTCGCGACAGCCGCGACAGCGCCCTGGCCCCGAATTCGGGACGCTATCAGAAACTCAACTCCGAGTGGTCTGTGGCGGGGGACGCGCGTTATCTGCGCGCCAACTACCAGTTCCAACAGTACGTTCCGCTGAACAAGAAGTTCACCATGGCTTTCAATGGCGAACTGGGCTTGGGCACCGGTCTGAACGGGCGCCCGTTCCCCGTATTCAAGAACTTTTATTCCGGTGGCCTGGGCTCGGTTCGCGGCTTCGACCAAGGCACCCTGGGCCCGCGTGACGTGACCGGTGCTTCCCTGGGCGGCCCCAGGAAAGTCAACCTCAACTTCGAGCTGATTGCTCCGTTCCCCGGCGCGGGCAACGACCGCACCTTGCGTGTCTTTACCTTCGTTGACGTGGGCAATGTGTACGGCGAGAACGACCCGGTTCGATTCAACGAAATGCGTGCTTCGGCCGGTATCGGTTTAAGCTGGATTTCCCCGCTGGGCCCCTTGCGCCTGGCCTACGCAAAACCGCTGCGCAAGTTCGCCGGCGATAGAATTCAGGAACTGCAATTCCAGATCGGAACATCCTTCTAATGAAAAATATCTCACGTCACGTCGCGTGCACTTTGCTTCTCGCTTCGTGTGCCGTTTGGGCTCCCGTTCAGGCCCAGGAATTCAAGGCCGGCTTTGTGCACACCGAGCGCATTTTCCGGGAAGCCAGTACTGCCAAGGCGGCTCAGGCCAAGCTGGAGCAGGAATTTTCACGCCGTGACAAGGAGTTGCTGGACGTTAGCAACAGCCTGAAAACCGCCACGGAGAAGTTCGAGCGCGAAGCGCCCACGCTTTCCGAGAGTCAGCGGGTTGCGCGTCAGCGCCAATTGGTCGACCAGGACCGCGAGTTCCAGCGCAAGCGTCGTGAGTTTCAGGAAGACCTGAATGCGCGCAAAAGCGAAGAGTTAACCCAAATGGGCGAGCGCGTGAACAAGGTGGTCAAGCAGATTGCTGAGCAGGAAAAATACGACATCATCCTCGATCAGGCGGTGTACATCAACCCGAAGAACGACATCACCGACAAGGTGATCAAGGCGCTCAATGCTGCGCCAGCCAAATAAGCGCTGCCCTGCGGTCGAGACCCAGGGGTGAGCTTGCGACTAGGCGAGCTCGCGCGCGAGTTGGGCGGGGAGCTGCATGGAGACGCGAGCGTGCGTATCGAGCGGCTCGCTCCCCTGGAAACGGCAGGCCCTGCCGACCTGAGCTTCCTCAGCAATCCTCGCTATCACACTCAACTGGCCGCCTCCCGGGCGGCCTGTGTCATTGTTGCTCCGGCGATGGCGCCCGCGGCGGGGGAGCGCGGCGCCTTCATCGTGGCCGACGACCCCTATGTGTTTTTTGCGCGTGCTACGCAGCTGTGGAAACAGTCGACGTCCAGCGCGGCGACGCCCGGCATCCATGCCAGCGCAGTGGTAGACGCGGACGCCTTTGTCGACCCGTCGGCCGTGATTGGCGCCCTTTGCGTTGTGGAGGCCGGCGCCCGCATTGGCGCGGGGACCGTGCTGCATGCCCGAGTGACAGTGGGCCGCAACTGCCAAATCGGAGCGCGGTGCATCGTGCATTCGGGCGCCGTAATCGGTGCAGACGGGTTTGGATTCGCACCCGACAAGGGCACTTGGGTCAAGATCGAGCAGCTGGGCGCGGTGCGCATTGGCAACGATGTCGAAATCGGCGCTAACAGTTGTGTCGACCGGGGTGCGTTGGACGACACCGTCATTTCAGACGGCGTCAAGCTCGACAATCTGGTCCAGATTGGCCACAACGTGCAGATAGGTGAGCACAGCGCGCTTGCAGGCTGCGTGGGGATTGCCGGCAGTGCGCACATCGGGGCACGCTGTACCTTTGGCGGTGGGGCCATCGTGCTTGGCCACCTTCGCGTGGCTGACGACGTGCACGTGTCCGCCGCCACGGTAGTGACCCACGCTTTGAATAAGCCAGGGCACTACACTGGCATGTTTCCGATCGACGAAAATGCGCGTTGGGAGAAGAACGCTGCGACGCTGAAACAGCTGCACCGCTTGCGCGACCGCATCAAGGCGCTGGAAGAGCTCCTGCATAACAACAACCCAGAACGCTCATGATGGATATTCAGGCAATTCTCAAGCAACTCCCCCACCGATATCCGTTTTTGCTGGTGGACCGGGTGCTGGAGCTCGAGCCCAACACGAGCATCAAGGCGATCAAGAACGTCACTTTTAACGAGCCCTATTTCGCTGGACATTTCCCTGGTCGCCCGGTCATGCCGGGCGTGTTGATTCTGGAAGCGTTGGCGCAGGCTGCTGGCCTGCTGGCCTTCGACGCGATGGGCCAGGTGCCTGATGAAAACAACATCTACTACTTCGTGGGCATTGACGGAGCCCGATTCAAACGGCCCGTGCAACCAGGGGACCAGTTGATCCTTGACATCACCATCGACCGGGTGCGCGGCGGTATCTGGAAGTTCAACGGCATTGCGCGCGTCGGCGACGAAGTGGCTTGCGAGGCCCAGCTGATGTGCACCATGCGCGCCGTGGGTTGAGTGCTCGCGTGTTGGAGGCAGAGTCCGTGGCCGCAGGCAGCATTCATCCGACCGCGGTAGTCGAGCCCGGCGCGCAGCTCGATTCGTCGGTCAGCATCGGGCCATATGCGGTGATCGGCCCGCATGTGCGGATTGGGGCGGGCACCACCATCGGTGCCCATGCGGTGGTGACGGGGCACACCACCATTGGTGTGGACAACCGGATCTTTCAGTTTGCTTCCATCGGCGCCGCTCCGCAGGATAAAAAATATGCGGGCGAACCCACAGCGCTCACCATAGGTGACCGAAACACCATCCGCGAGTTCTGCACCCTCAACACGGGCACTGCGCAGGACACCGGCCTGACCAGGGTCGGGGACGACAACTGGATCATGGCGTACGTGCACATCGCGCACGATTGCCGGGTGGGCAATGGCACGGTGTTGGCCAATAACGTGACGCTCGCCGGCCATGTGCAGATCGACGATTTCGCCATCATCGGAGGCCTTACGGGCATCCACCAGTTCACACGCGTTGGTGCGTATGTGATGGCGGGCTTCGCGAGCCACATTTCTCAGGATGTGCCGCCCTTCATGATGGTGGATGGCAACCCTCTTGCGGTGCGAGGCCTGAACCTTGAAGGTTTGCGCCGGCGCGGTTTTTCAAGCGAAAGAGTGGCGGCGATCAAGCAGATGCATCGTTTTCTCTACCGACAGGGTTTGACGCTTGCCGCGGCGCGCAGCGCCATCGCCGAGCTGCAAGCGCCGGAAGACGCGCGCGGCGACGTGGCGAGGATGCTCGAATTGGTCGACGCATCCTCTCGCGGCATTGCGCGCTGAGCAAGCC
>JBBSRE010000058.1:0-11163 GCA_038243365.1 Burkholderiales bacterium
CCCGGCGCCTCCATCCACTGCAACAGGTCGCGGATCGGGTCGCCACCGGTCAAGAGCGTGTTGAAGTAAGCCGCGTCCAGGCGCCGGGCAGCCAGTGCACTCAATGGCTCGTCCATCAGCTTCGACAAAGACAGCAGCAGGGCGTCCTTGGCTTCGCGGTCCTGGGTGACATCAAGTCCCAGCCCACCTTGGCTGGACTTCAGGAAGGCCAGCGCAGTCCAATCCTTGGCGTTGGCCTGCGACCATATCTGGCCGCGGTACTGCAGCTCGGCCAGAGGTTTGAGGTGCTCCGGGCAATTCTCGATCGCTCGCAGATCCTGCCTGCCTACGCCGGGCACATAGAGAATGGGAGGATGCCCAGCCGGCAGGCGAACAGCGGGCAGCTCGCCGGTTATCGCGCAGCGCAACCAGATGGCGGGGCCAGTGCGGTGTGCTTCGTCCAAGTCACCCAGCACCAGCAGTTCGGACAGCTCCGCCTGAAGTGCAGCAATCACGGGTCGCCACTGTCCATCTTTATCCGGCCACAGGATGCAGTACGGCGCGCACTCCACGTCCGCGTTGAACCGGGCCGCGCTGCGCAAGGCCTGCGCCAAGGCGGCGAGCGGCGTGTTCGACTCCACAGCTTTCATGCTTCCACTCCGTAGGCTGTGCGCAGCAACGTACGCAGCGCTTCGGCGTCTTGCGCGATATCCAGCTCAGCCAATAGGTCGCGGCTTAACTCCGGTGCCACCGCGTCAAGGAACCGGGCCACATCGGCAGAGATCGTCGCGGGCAGCGCATGCTGCTGGCCCGGCGTCAGCAACTGGCTCAGCCGCAGCACATCGTTGCGATGCTTACGCAGGTGACGGCTGTCTACCGAGTCGGGGACAGCCACCCTGCGCTCACTCATGTCCAGCCATGCCCGTGCCTTGAGTGGAATCAGGCAGTGCTCGGTGACGATCCGCACGCCGCCCAGCAAACGCACGTTGGCGTGGATGAAATCGTAATAGTCCTCATCCAGCAGGATCGCCGACAGGCTCTCCACTGCTGCCTCGAACGGCACCGGGGTCAGATGCGCGCCTTGTGCCAAGGGCAGCCTGCCCGGTTCGCGGGCAAACAATTCCAGCATGAAAGGATAGTTTTCGTTGGCAGGTTTATTGAATCGATAGAAGCACCGCGGCGCGTCACTCCGCTCCTGGACCGCATAGCCACCTGCACGGACGAACTGCCAGAACTTCTCGCCGAACTCGGGCGTCAAGGCCTCGATACACAGCACGATATCGAGGTCCCTGGTAGCGCGCGCCGACAGTCCAGCCTCCTCCAGCACGAGCTGGGTGGCGACACCGCCGATCAACACGTAGTGCGCTTCGTCGCCGGCGAAATGCGCCGCGAAAACATCGAGTCCTGTCACCACGGCAATTGCTCCATCAGCTGTTCCAGGGCCAGTTGTACGCGTTCATCAGGTTGCTCGCGCAGGCTCAGATAGAGCGATAAGGGGTCCGCACATCCGCTGGCCGCCGTTGGCTGCGGCGGGTAGCGCCACAGCTCGATCCGGCAGCTGCCTTCGTCCGGGACTGGTATCTGCGCGACGTCGCTGGCCAGCCTGCTCCAGACCCGGCTGGCGGCAGCAAACACCGGTTCATGCGGTGCGGCCAGATCGCTGAACTCTGCCAGCGCGCTTTCGCCAGCGCGGGTGGTGATCCAATCCGGCAACGCGTCCTGCGCGACTCGCGCGCGGCGCAGCACCGGCGTGCGCAACATGGGCAACGCGCGCTGCCAGACCTGTCGCGGCGCGTCGGCCAGAGCAAAGCTGCGCTCCCGTCCGTGCACCTCGCTTACGGCCAGCTGGCCCGCTTCCAGGGCTTTGATTGCGCGGCTTACGCTCATCGCGGTGCAGCCCAGGGCTTCGGCCGCGGTGCTGACGGTAATCGGTTCTGGCAACCGGCTAAGCAGCAAAGCGATCAGCAGCTGTTGCGCCACCGGGCTGAGCTGCTGGACCGGCTCGGGGCGCAGGCGGCGGGGCCGCTGCGTGGTTTCTGCACTGCCCAAGGCCGGCCAGAACAGCTGCCGGCCGGGAATCACGAAGGGTTGGCCCAGTTCCACCAGACGCCCGCGGACATAGGGCGGCAGGTGCTCTGCCACCAGACACGTGCTGACATGATCAAAGTTCATCCGCGCCGCGAGCTGCGCCAACTGCTTGTGCAAGATCAGCGGCGGCGGCGGCTCACGTGTCTTGAGTTCCACGGCCAGCCAGTCGTGCCTGTCCAGCGTTATCCGGTACGGGGCGTAGAGCTTGTCCAGATAGCCGGGCAGCGGTGTGCGCAGCGGCGCTTTCCAGACCACCACTTGCCCGGTGAGCTGGTGCACATAGGTCTCGAATGCGGTCTTCATCGGCGACATGGCGCCACCATAACATCCGGGACTGACACTAACAATTTGAATGTTAGTGTCAGTCAGAGCTGGCCGCCCACGCCTTTTCCTTCTCCGCCAATGACAGATGGTGGTCATTGATGCGCTCGCCCTCGAACTTTCCAAACCACGGCGCGGACTCCACATCCTTGCCGCGATCCTTCTTCCAGTGGACGTTGGGCTTGTCGCGTAGCACGCCGGCACCCTTCTTGCGGATGTCGGGCACCGTCAGGAACGGGCGAATGTTCAGGCGCACGCCGTCGTTGAGGTCCGGGGTCCAGCCGATCGGTTGTTCGGCCAGCGGCTTCCAGCGCACGAAGATGTCGTACGGCGCCTCGCCCTCCAGAATTAGCTCCAGACGCTGCTTCAGTGTTTCGGCGGCGGCCAACTTTTCCTGCGCACCGTCTATGCCGCTGACGATCTCCTGGCGCTGGCGGCTGATCCAGTCGCCCAGATAGGTGTAGATCAGGGTTTCCAGCCGCTTGTGGTCCAGCAGGTGGTAGTTGACCAGGGCAGCGAAACCATCCGGCAGACCATCCCAGACGTGCCAGATAAAGGGCCGCTGCTGGAACAGTTTGCAATGCTGGCTGAAGAAGCCGTCGCGCAGCCATGTCTCCAGCGATTTGCCGGCGAACTCGGCGCTGGCCAGCAGGCGCGCCTCCATGCTGTTTGACCATGCCTCGCCATACGCGGCGGCCAGCAGGTCGCGCAGCCGCGCTTCGGCGGCGCGTTCGCCGCGTACGGGCGGAATGCAGACGATGCCGTCGTCGTCGGCAGACGGTGCCAGTGCGGCGCAGCGCTTGACCCATTCGCGCTGCTCGACTGCCAGTTCCATGTCGGCGTCCAGCTCGGCTGGCCAGCGGTAGCCAAGCAGGCGGGCAACGGCAGTCTGCAGCACATTGCCGTCGCTGCGCAGCGGGCCATCTGCTGTCCACATGGCGTCCTCGTGCCAAATCACCGAACCGCAGGGGTGGCCGTGGAAGATCCATTGGGTGGGATCGTCGCTGTAGGGCTGCGGCAGACCATTGGGGTACTGCTCGGCGGCGACCTGCGCCCAGTGATCGAGGTCGAAACCAACTCTTGCCAAAGCCGCAGGGGTCACCCCGAGCTTACTATCGATGCGCCTGACGTCCTCGTTAAACACTAAACTAGAAACGTAGCTCCACACTGCTGGTAAGTGCTTATATTCTTGGACAATAAACGCCGCGCCATTTTGGTCAAATATCTCACCCAAGAATAGCGTAGCGGGCAGGTCCGCCATCCGGTGAACGAGCAACCCCGAAAGCCCCCGGCAATCGAGCCCCCTAACAGCTGATCCCGGACTGTTCCGAATCAGCTCCCCATCCGCTCCCCACCGGAGGAGTTGCCTCGCACCAGAAAAATGCACAGTGGATTCAGCAGTTCGTTGAAAGAAGGCCCATGGCAATGCAATTAAGGGCATTTCCCAAAATAGAAAAGAGAATCTTGGATTGTCGCCTGTTTGAAGACCAGTTCTCGAATCGAGAACTCCCTCTAACAGTGTTTCTGAGAACGCTGAGAAGGAAAAGACTACGTCTGGGTTTTGAAGCTGTCTAGCCTGAGCTACTGTTTCGACATGGTTGTGCACCAACGCATTTGCCTTGTCGGCCACCCCCTTGTGCATAACAGCATCAATACCCCGAATCGTGTGAGCCGCAGCCCTTACTTCGAACAATCCTTCGTGCTCACCATATGCAGCGACGTTGCCGCGCGTCAGTGTGATTAGCTGAACATTGAAATCCCACATGGGCGTTTGAAATCCTTTGGGTCCGAGCCGTGCGACCAGATTCCACGTCTCCTGTCTCAGCAACTTTTCGCGAAACGCCCGATAGCTGGTCAGGAACAACCAGTTCTGCGGCAACACCACACTGGTGCTTCCGCCTTCCTGGCAGAACGCCAAACACCGATCCAGAAACACGGTCGCCAGATCGTTTTTCGCCGCCGGATAGTGCCGCTCGCAAAAGCCGCGCAGGCGCTCGTTCTGCTTGCCCCGCGAAAGATACGGCACATTGGTCAGTACCCAGTGGTAGCGGTCTGAGAGTAGAGTCGCAGCGAGGGTCAGGCCCTGTGCCACCACTGCCGCCTCGCGCTGCTCGGACGGCGCACCCGGTTCCAGCGCGCGCGTGAGCGCGGTAGAAAGGTCATCCCACGACACAATCCTGGCCGCGTCCGACTTGGCGGGGTCAATCAAACTGCCCAACACCGGCGCATCGCGGAAGGTTTCGTGCAGCCAGTCCATGGCGATGGAGAGATTCTTGCCACCCAACCCGCCTTCGCGGGCCACGGCCTTCCACTCGTCTTTGGCCACGCTGACCGACAGGCCCGAACAGGCAACCTGGATGTCCGGGAGCCGACGGTAACCGCCCGCGTCGGGATAACGCCAGGCGGTGAGGGCCAGCGCGAAGGCGGCGATCTCCACGCAACGCGGATCGATCTCCAAACCGTGCAGGTTGTCACGCAGTACCGCGTCCACGGCGGTGCATGCGTCCAGCTGCTCCAGCTCGCGGCGCATCGGCACCAGCATCAGCAGCAGTGCCACCAGAAAGTGCCCGGACCCGCAGCAGGGATCCAGACATTTCAACTCAGCTAGACGCTCAGGCCAGCCAGCGAAGCGGCCCGCAGCTGGTGCCCAACGCTCGATGCCATCTGCACCGGTTTCGCGCACGAAGCGCAGATAGGTCAACGGCACACCGGGGATGGCTGCGCTGCGGCGCAGGGTGTCTTCGTCCGCGGCGTGAAGCAGGTCGTCGTCGCCCAAACGCCGCGCCGCCCACCAGGCGCCCAGCGCATTGTCGAGCAGGAACTCGACCATGTAGGGCTCGGTGAACAGCTGGGTGACAGCCGGCAGCTCGCGCGCTCCGATCTTCACTTCGGAGCGGTTGATCCGCTCCTTCGCATCGGCCTGCCAGAACTGGTAAACCCAGCCCAGGCTGTCGGATGCGCTGAAGACATCGGCCGGCAGCCCAGCCAGCAACGTCTCCAGCGGTACCTGGTGGTTGGCCGGCAGCTTGAGCGCGAACACGGGCGAGTCAATGCGGAAGATCTGCGGCAGCATTTGCGCGGCAAAGCGTGCGGCCAGCTCCCAGCCGTTGGCCGCGCCTTCGTCAGCGGCCAGGTCAA
This sequence comes from Burkholderiales bacterium, assembly GCA_038243365.1. Lineage (GTDB taxonomy): Bacteria > Pseudomonadota > Gammaproteobacteria > Burkholderiales > Burkholderiaceae_C > Simplicispira. The sequence continues at coordinate 5,527 of JBBSRE010000058.1, forward strand.
CGCAATCCTGCAGACTGACCGGCACCGCGCCGGCCGGGTCGGGATACATCAGCAGCTGGTTCTCAGCGAGGAATCGCGCAAACAGCATGCGGTGCCAGTGTTCGTAGGCGACCTCTTCCACCAGCCGGTCCATGCTCTGGGTCTTGGCGCCGTTGAGGCTGTCGCCCAGCTGGCGACCGTGCGCACGCAGGCGGCGGCGCAGCTCGCGGCGGGTGTCGTCCAGGTGCGCCGGGGCGGTGGGGTCGGCCACACCCAGCTCGTCGAGCACGGCGCGCGCGCCGGCCTCGGCCAGGGTGCGTGCCTGTTTGACGGCCGACTCAAGCTGGTTGCGCAGGTTGCGATCCAGTGCGTGCATCTCGTTCTCCTCAGCGCGGCTTGACGGGGCCATTTGCCAACGCGGACTTCAGTTGCGTGCTGGCCTCGGCCACCCAGGCATCTACCTCGGCTTCGGTGTGCAGGGTGGGATGCGGCAAGTTGACGAATTGCAATTTGGGTTCGCAGAGCAGGCCAGCCTCCTCGATCACCTGGGTGAAGCGCCCCGCCATCGCCGCGATGTGGTCGGACAGTCCGGTCAGGGGGTGGGCGTGCAACGTGGCCAGCACGTCATCGATGGTCTGCACCTTGATCCTGGGCGCGTCGGCCAGAGTCAACTTCTGTTTGGCCAGCAGGGCATTGCGCTGCTCGGGCTCAAGCTTGTCCCAGTTGACATCGCTCTGCAGCCGCGCCATGCCGGCCTTGTGCTGCGCGGCGTAGCCCTGCGCGTGCTGGTTGAGCTGATCGCGCAACGCCTGCGCCAGGTTCTGGGCCAAACCGGGGACCGGGTCGGGGTCGGCCAACAGCTGGCGGCTGTCCTCCATCACGTCGACCTGGACGCGAATGGCGGCGGTGTCATCCATGTTCGCGGCGTGTTGGGCGAGCTGCTTGAGCGTGCCCCACGGCTTCCACCGCGATTCGATCTTCCCCGCCCGCTCCTGCCACGCGCTGATCTGCTCGGCCAAGATGTCGCGCTGGTTGTAGATGGCCAGCAGTTGCTCGTTCCCGACGCTGCGGCGGATGTCATCCAGAAACGCTGTGTCGGGGCGCTCCGGCTTCGGGGCCTCGCCGCCGGCGCCTTCGGCGAGACAACGCATCGCTTCCAGAAAGTTCCCGATGCTGGCGAGCTCATCGTTGGGTTTGGCGTTGATGCTTATCTGCTGCATCACTCTGCGGATCTGGATCCGCTGTGGCACGGTCAACGTGGTGGCTTCAACCTTGAAGTGGGTCTTGCCAATGGCCTTGCGTTCCAGCGCCTTGACATCGACGGCTTGGCCGCGGTCGTCCTGGGCACGAATGGCCCCGGCCACCAGCAATGCAAACAGCCCGCCGTCGACGGCGTCACCAGACCAGCCGTGGGGCGCGCCCTCGAAGCGGGCGCGGATCTCGGTGCCGGTCTTGCCACCGGCGATGAAGCTCAAAATCGCCTTGCAGACAGGGTTGTTGGTCGCTTCGCCTTCGTCACCAATGGACTTGAGCGCATCCGGCGCGCCCTGCCTGGCACGATCGAAGACCTTGCCCCAAGCGGGGTGATCGGCCACACCGAAGCTTGGATAGAGCCGGTGCAGGGCGTTCTCCGCCGCTTCCAGCGCCATCGACTGCAGGTCGGTCGCGATGATCTCGTTGCCGCCGCCCTGGAACACGCGTGCGTCGCTGAAGCAGTCGCGCAGGATGGCCTGAATGCGGTTGTCCGCATTGCGCGCGGTGGTCTGCATGGCCTCGTAGGCCTCGCGGGAGTCGGCCGCCGCGTTGGCGCCGGGCGCGCCACGCTCATCAATGGTGTGACGGGCGGCCTTGAACTCCATCAGCTGATTGCGCAGATCGTCGGCGTGCCGCTTAGGCAGAAAGACGAACACGGTGGGCGAATCACTGCCCGCCTGACGGGCCTCGGCCTTGACGGTGTTCTCGTCGCTGCTCCAGCCGTCGCGCACCCACAGGTAGATGCGCTGATCGGCATCCTTGGGCAGTTCTGAATCGAACAACGAGGACGCCTCGCGCGGCACCTTCGACTGCCCCTGGGTCAGGGACAGCTTGCGCACGGTTTCGCCGAAGAGCTTGCGGATACGGGTGTCGCGCTCGTGCTCCAGGGCGTGACCCTGACTGGCAAGGATCGCCCGCTGACTCATGAAGGCGTCATTCCAGGCCGCGCTTTCTTCGGTCTGGATGCGGTACTCGTCATCAACCCTGATCAGCAGCTCGCAACCATCCAGCAGCGCCGGGAGGCGACTGCGCAGCGCTCCCGAACCGGCCGGCAGGTCTTTCACCAGCAAGTCGGCAAGGCTGTCGACAGTCGCGCGGATGCCCAGCTCTGCATTGCTGGCCGCCACCTTGTTGATCAGGAAAATCAATCCGCAGCCGCGGGCGACCAGACGCTGGTCGTCGCTGCCGCTGGACCAGAGGCTGGTCTTTTCGTACACCTTGCGCGGCAGCAGACGCGATTGGAGCAGGTTCTCGGCGCTGTCGAAGTAGACGTAATCGGCAGGCACCACCGAGCCGACGGGCTGGTCGAGATTGGTCTGGATGGCTTTGTGCACTACCGAGAGCTGGTTCCGCAACTGGGCAGCCGTACCAGTCTGGTCGAGCACCTTCAGCGCGGCCTCCCAGAAGCGACGGCGTACCGGGAGCAGCGGGTAGTCCTGCGCAAAGACGGCAACGTCTTCTTGGCGGTGCGCCAGAGTGGTTCCGGACAGATGCCGTGATATTTCACCGATGTTGGCTTGCAACGTGTCGGCTATCGCCTGGGCCTTCTCCGGCTTTTTGGCGAGGATGACCTTGCGGATCACGGCCTCCACGTCGGCATCGGACAGCTCAACGCGCACCGTGAAGCGACCTTGCAGGCGCGCGAGGTTGGCCGTGCCAGTAACCGCCGTCTGGCCGGTGCCGACGAACAGCAACTTGCCGCCGACCCTCTGGCTGCAGGCTTCGACGGCCTCCTGGACGTCCATCGAGCGCTGGCTGTCGCCGCCTATGTACTGCTGCACTTCGTCGAGGACCACCAACGTCAGCGGAAACTTGTCATCCACGGTCAAGGCCTGCTGGATGGCCTTGATCATGTCGTCGCTGGAGACATCTTTGACGCTTGGGAACATGTGCGTGAGGGTCTCGCCGCACGCGCTGCGCGAGGCGAAGCGATCGGGCCAGACTTGGATGAGCGCGTCGGCGATACCGTCGGCAACGTAGAAGTTGTCCAACTCCTCCTGCCAGTCGAAGCCAGCCGCCTCGACGGTCTCCCTGACTTCATCCAGGCGGCCTTCTTTCTTGAGCCACATGACGAAACGCGCCACCGGATACTGCTCCGGAAGATCGGCGGACTTGAAAATGATCCTGAGCAGGGCCAACCGAACGCTGCCACTGGCTCCCGCGCCCAAGGTGCCCGAGGCGGCATGCAGTCCGCCATGACGCTTGGACCGGGTGCTGAGCTCCTTGAGCAGGTCGCGGATACGAGGAGGCAAATCTGCGATGCCGCGTGGGGTCGCACCATCCGGGAACGGCACGTCACTCCACAACGCGCGCATCATCTTGACCAGATGGGACTTGCCGGAACCAAAAAAGCCGCTGATCCAGACGCCCGGCTGCTGTGGCTTGTCGACATTGCTGAGGTAGGTCTCAAGGATGTCGGCGAGACCCTTCTCGTACTGGCCGTCGCAGACAAACGTCTCCAGCTCGTAGCGCAGCACGGACAGCGCCGCGGCTGTCGTGTCGTCATTAACGCTGGCGACGCCCTGATTGAGCAGCGTGCGCGTCGTTGGATCGGTGAGATAAATATCTCTGTTCAGCATAGCTCCCCCCAGCTTGAGTCCTGCCGTCAATGGTCTTTGTCGGCGGTGATGGGTACCGCCAGATAATTCCAACCATCGTATCCGTCCAGCAGACGGTAATTGTTGTTCTCGAAGCTGCCTGGAAAGAACACCAGCAGACGCCCCTGTGCGTGGGGCGCAAATGCATCCACGATGTCCTTGACCTTGCACAACCCGAACAACGTACCAACCCCCTGCACTGCAACTACGGCGTTGGCGCCAGCTTCCGACTGCGCCACAAATAACGCGAACTGCTCCGCAAGGTACTCCTGGTACTTGGGCAACAGGTTGGCGAGCAGCGCCGGGTTGTCGAAATATTTCCTGGCGTAACGTTGCGGGGCCAGCCACTGCGCAAAGGTGTCGCTGAGGTCGAACAGGCGCCACTCATGCCCGGCGGCGCGCGTGACCAGTTCAAACTCCTCGATCTTTGCCCGCAGTGCGCGCTCCTCCGGAGCGTCATATACGCAGAACACCACGCGCTGTGCTGCGGCCACGTCACTGCGCCAAGGCGTATTGATAAAGCGCTCATAGGACTGGAGCAGACGCTTAACCTTGCTCATGAATCAGCTCCTGCTCTGCAGGCCGGATGATCCTGGGAAACCCCACCCCAATCACGTCGGCCACGCGCTTGAAGTCAATCCAGCCCTTTCGGGCGGCCAGCTCGGCAAGCTCGATCGCATGATCGGTCGGCACGTCCTGTGCCGTTATATACCGGGTCCGGAACAGCTCCGGCCCGCGGGCACCGCTGGCGTAACCAAGTAGAAGCGCATAGGCCACGGAGCCGGCAGTTGGATGCGCCTGTTCGCGTCGCTTCTTGGCGCGACCGGACAGGTGGCCGGACTGGGTGAGCGTGGCATTGATGTTCTGTGCCAAAGACTTGCGCGTGGCGGGGCTGAACCGGCCGGAAAAGCGCGTGTCTATTTCAGCCTCCAGGATCTCTCGCGTGGCGACTGCACCTGGCGAGGTGCGGAGCACCGTAGGCGCCAACTCCGACAGAAGGCTATCGCGCGCGAGACAGGCGCCAAGCGCCAGCAGTGGGCGGCCGGACTCATCGCGCTCCCAGAACCAGCGCAAGGCGCGGAAGACCAACTGGTCGGCATTCAGACCGTATAGATCGACAAGATGCTTGAACGTCAGTGCGCGCGAACTGGCCGAGCGCTTGCCCAGACAGTTGTCCTCGATGACCACGCGCTTGAAACTTTCAATCGATCCGTCGTGCGCGCTGCTTGTCTCCAACAGCAAGCCCAGTTCATGCAGCATCATCGTGCGTGATGCATGGGCACCTCCGGTGCTCTGCTTGAAACCGAGACTCGTCGAAGGTGCCTTGGGATGGATTCCTGGGTGCGGCACTACTCCACCGTCACCGACTTGGCCAGATTGCGCGGCTTGTCGACGTCGGTGCCGCGTACCAGCGCGACGTGGTACGCAAGCAGTTGAACGGGAATGGTGTGGACGATCGGGCTGAGTACACCCACGTGGCGATCGGCCCGGATGACGTGTACGCCTTCACTCGGGTTGAAATTGCTGTCGGCATCGGTGAAGACAAACAGCTGACCGCCACGCGCGCGCACCTCCTCCATGTTGGACTTCACCTTCTCCAGCAGGCTGTCGTTGGGCGCGATCACCACCACCGGCATCTCGTCGGTCACCAGCGCCAATGGGCCGTGCTTGAGCTCGCCAGCCGGATAGGCCTCGGCATGGATGTAGGAGATCTCCTTGAGCTTGAGCGCACCTTCCAGCGCGATTGGGTAATGCACGCCTCGGCCGAGGAACAACGCGTGTTCCTTGGGCGCAAACCGCTCCGACC
>JBBSRE010000059.1:0-11089 GCA_038243365.1 Burkholderiales bacterium
GCCGCTCTGCAAGCTGACTGAAAGGGCTGCAGGCCTAAAATAAGGGTTAGTCCCATGAGCGCCCGCAGCGGCGCTGTTTTTTTGATCCACCACAGGCAACCATGTCCCTTAACAGCGTCACCCCTGGCAACAACATCCCTGAATCCTTCAACGTAGTGATCGAAATTCCCATGGATTCCGACCCGATCAAATACGAAGTTGACAAGGAATCTGGCGCTATTTTCGTGGACCGTTTCATGACAACGGCGATGTATTACCCGTCCAACTACGGCTATGTGCCCCAAACCCTCAGCGGGGATGGTGACCCGGTGGACGTGCTGGTGATCACGCCGTATCCCCTTCATCCGGGCGTAGTGGTGACGTGCCGTGCTCTCGGCATTTTGATGATGGAAGATGAAGCCGGCGTGGACGGCAAAGTGCTGGCAGTCCCTACCAACAAGATACTTCCGATCTACAGCCACTGGAACAAAGTAGAAGACGTGAATGCCACGCGCCTCAAGGCGATCAGCCATTTCTTCGAGCATTACAAGGACCTCGAAGAAGGCAAATGGGTCAAGGTGCTGGGCTGGGAAAGCGTGGACGCTGCCCACAAGGAAATTCTGGACGGCTTGGCCAACTACAAGAAAAGCATCGCTTAACAGCGCCATCCTTTTTCTTGATGCCCGCCTGACGGCGGTGGCCGAAAGCACGTACTGCTGCCGCGATACGTGCTTTTTTTCATGGATGACCCTCACTGCACCGCCAGATACGAATGGAACAAACCGCAGCGTCAACCGAGTTATTGGGTTCGACCGTTCGACAGCACGCCGACCGCGTGCAGTAGGTCAACCAGCTCGCGCTCCACGCGTCGGCCACCGCGTCGCAGGGCGGCGAGGTGGTGGCATAGATGGGTACAGGCCATACAGAGCAGAAGCAGCAGCAGCGAAGTCTGCGCCGCGAGCTCCGAGCAGAGCCAGGGCGTTTCTCAGGTCGGCGAAGCCATGACGCAGATGGACCAGGCTACGCAGCGAAATGCCGCACTTGTCGGGCAAATGGCCGCTGCGGCGAGCGGTCTTAAGGCGCAGGCGCGCGAACCGGTTCAAGCGCTGTCGGTGTGTCAGCTCGCGCTCAGGCTGTTAGGTGACCGTGCCCCCATCGCAATACTCGCGTAGCAAGTCGCGCTGAAGCCGATGCAGCCAGAGTGCGGTGCTGCACTGCCGCCGTCTGCAAAAGCCGGGCCGTCCCCAGCCCACAGGATCGCACAGCCTGCGCAGAGTGGAAAACGTTACGCAGAGGTGCCCTAAAGCTGGAGGGCGTTTTTGTCGATAGAGACTGTGTAGAAACGCGACGCCCGTCCAGGGCCGCAAATTAAGGCGAACCATGATCCTCAAAAAACAACTCACTGTCTCCACGCGCCTCGCGGCGCTTGTGGGCTCTGCCTTGCTGGCCCTGTTGGTACTGTCCGGCGCCCTTATGCTGTCTGAGCGCAGCCTTGTCATGCAGGAGCGCCAAGCGAGCGTGCGCCAGGCGGTTGAGACTGCTTATGGCGTGATCGCCCATTTCCACGAGCAGGCTGGCAAAGGGGCAATGACCGAGGAGGAGGCCAAGCAGCGTGCCAAGGACACGGTGCGCACGCTCCGCTACAACGGCAGCGAGTATTTCTGGATCAACGACATGCAGCCGGTCATGCTGATGCACCCGATCAACGCGAAGTTGGATGGGCAAGATCTCAGCAGCAACAAAGATCCGACAGGCAAGTTTCTTTTCGTGGAGTTTGTCAACACAGTCAAGAAAAGTGGCTCCGGGTTCGTGAGCTATATGTGGCCCAAGCCGGGCAGCACCGATCCTGTACCCAAGGTTTCCTATGTGACCGGCTTTGCGCCTTGGGGCTGGATTCTTGGTTCCGGGGTCTACGTTGACACGGTGCAAGCGACCTTCATGAGCCGGGTGCGTGAAGCGGGTGCCATCTCGTTGGTACTGGCCTTGTTTCTGGGCCTGATCGGATGGTGGCTCACACGTGCCATCCTGACGCAGGTGGGGGGCGAGCCTGAACTTCTTAATTCCATTACCAAGCGAATCTCCGAAGGAGATTTGGCGGTGGAGATTCCTCCCGCAGATGAGCGCAGCGTGTTGCATGGCATACATGCCATGCGGGACAGCGTGGTGCGCATCGTCACACGGGTGCGCCAGGGCTCCGAGAGCGTGGCAACGGCAAGTGCAGAGATCGCTCAGGGAAACCACGATTTGTCCGCAAGGACCGAGCAGCAGGCCAGCGCATTGGAAGAAACGGCGGCCTCCATGGAAGAACTTGGAAGCACCGTGCGCCAGAACGCCGACAACGCCCGCCAGGCCAACCAATTGGCTGTGAGCGCGTCGACCGTTGCTCAGCAGGGCGGCGAGACAGTCGCCCAAGTGGTCGAAACCATGAAGGGCATCAACGACAGCAGCCGCAAAATCGCTGACATCATCGGCGTCATTGACGGCATCGCTTTCCAGACCAACATCCTGGCACTGAACGCTGCGGTTGAGGCTGCCAGGGCGGGCGAGCAAGGCCGCGGTTTTGCAGTAGTGGCCAGCGAAGTACGCAGCTTGGCGGGCCGCAGCGCGGAGGCGGCCAAAGAAATCAAAGCACTGATTTCTGCCAGCGTTGATCGGGTCGAGCAAGGCAACGAGCAGGTAGGCAAGGCTGGCGCCACGATGACTGAGGTCGTGGCGGCGATCCGCCGGGTGACCGATATCGTAGGAGAAATCAGTGCCGCCAGCAGTGAGCAAAGCACCGGCGTCGCGCAAGTTGGCGAGGCGGTCACGCAAATGGATCAGGCGACCCAGCAGAACGCCGCATTGGTTGAGCAGATGGCGGCAGCTGCGAGCAGCCTCAAGGGGCAGGCGGACGATCTGGTGCAGTCCGTGGCAGTGTTTCAGTTGGCTGGCGGCTCGGTCGCACCCATGCCAATGGCCATCGCGGTGCGTACGGCGGCGCCTGCGATGCGGGCGCCCAAGCCGAATGTCCAGGCACGTATTCCCGCCAAGCCGATGGCGGTGCGGAACACTTCTGCCGCGCCAGCACCCCAGCCCGCCAAGGCCGCAAGTTCTGGCAATAGCGCCGCTGAGGCCAACGACGATTGGGAGTCGTTCTAAAGCAAGTACGACAGATCTCCGGCGACGCAGCCGTCATTGGCGCAGTCATGGCTGCGTTCGGGCTGAGGATTCCTGGCGCTGCAGACCGCTGTATTGCGACGCCGCGTGGGGCGTGAAGATCTTGTCGGGCGGTGTCCGAATATTTCTGAATAAAAAGTGCCGCTATCGCTTTTAAACAGCGCGCAGATAGCTCTTGAAAAGATAGCATAAACCAAGTATTTCGGTGCCGTTAGCAGCGAATAGGCGGTGCTCCATGGCGCAACTCTGAAAAAGTAGACCATGGCGTAAGCGCCGCCCGTCAGAGCTTCTGCGGTGCTCCGCGCTACGCGCGGGGCGGGCAATGCTCATCCACTCGCTTGTCGAGAATGCCTGGCGCTGCGCCAGTTCAACGGTGGCTCCCGCGGCGATGTGAAAAGTACACCAGCACAGCAGTGCGGGGCTTCTGAAGCCCGCGACGCGTTGGGTGTTCGCAACGGCCAACACGCTCACTGGCAGCAGATTGCAGGCAGTTGTTAAAAATGGCCATGCGTCATAAAATACAAACTGAATGAATTTTATGGTCGTCGGTTGTTCACTCCTGGGCTCCCGTCAATACCGAATTAATGAAAACAAGCATGCCTCCATCGATCAGCGCCAGTGCGGCCGCGCCTGTGAAGGTGCCCCCGCGCGGCTGGCCAGTGTTTCGCCTTGGCTTTCGGCCGTTCTACATCGTCGCTGCAGCGCTCGCTTGTGTGGCGGTGCCGTTGTGGGTGGCGGTTATGTTGGGTGCCATCACATTGGACATGGCGGTTCAGCCCATGCTGTGGCACGCCCACGAAATGCTGCTGGGTTTTGCCACTGGTGTAATCGTCGGTTTCCTGCTAACGGCCGTGAAGGCCTGGACCGGACTGCAGACGCCTCGCGGCGCGGCGCTGGGCGCGCTGGTGCTGCTTTGGCTGGCTGCGCGCGTCGCCGCCTGGGTGGCGCCTTACCCCGTGTATGTGGCCTTGGACGTGCTGCTGCTGCCGATCGTCGCCGTCATCATGCTGCGGGTGTTGCTGCGTGCCGGGAACAAGCGCAACTTACCGCTGGTTGGTATTTTGGCTCTGTTGTCGCTGGCGAACCTGGTCTTTCACCTGTCGGTGATGGGTTGGATAGCGCTCGCGCCCAGCGGTGCGCTGTATGCGGCGCTGGGCCTTATCGTGATGGTCGAATGCGTGATGGCGGGCCGCGTGGTTCCAGCGTTCACCATGAGCGTAAATCCGGGCCTGAAAATTGTTGTGCCGAAGTGGCTGGAGCGCGCGGCTCTGGCCAGCACCGCGTTGGGTTTGGCGCTCTGGGTGTTCGCGCCCGCAGGCTGGATCACCTTTGCCGCGCTGGCCGCGGCGGCTGCCCTGCAGGCAGCGCGCCTGCTGCATTGGCAGTCGTGGAGTACGCGCACCCGGCCGATCCTCTGGATTCTGCATCTCTCGTATGCCTGGATCCCCGTGGGTTTGGCGCTGCTTGCGCTCGCTCAGCCTGGCTGGGTGGCGGCGTCCGTTGGGGTGCACGCGTTGGCCGTGGGCGCTACCGGTGGATTGATCATTGGCATGCTGACCCGCACCGCACGCGGGCACACGGGCCGACCGCTGCAGGCATCACGCGCAGAAGTGCTGGCCTATGTGTTGGTGATGTCCGCCGCTGTGCTTCGTGTTCTGGTGCCGCTCGTTGCACCGCAGTGGTACACGCACGCTCTGGTCTGCGCGGCCGCAGCCTGGACGATTGCTTTTGTGATTTATCTCGTGATGTATGTCCCCTGGCTGACGAGCACGCGGCTCGACGGCAAAGACGGATGATTTCAACGTTTCCTTCATGTCCCACAGCTCAACCGAAGAAAGGCTCCCATGCTTCCCACCCAATCTCCCGTGATCGATGTTCGTCAGATCCCGCCGCCCCAGCGCCACACGACCATTTTTGGCAAGTTTGATGAGCTGCTTCCCGGTGAGGCTGTCCAAATCGTGAGTGACCATGACCCCCGTCCGTTGCACCACCAGTTTGACTCGCGCTCGCCCGGCCAGTTTCAGTGGGCGTATCTGCAGTCCGGTCCTGATCAGTGGCGCGTGCTGATCAGCAAGTTGGAAATGCCAGCAGATGCAGAAGAAAGCTCCTGCTGCTCCGGCGGTGCCTGCGGCGGTTGACCTGTCGCTCTGGCAACAAAAGAGGCGCCCGTGAGGCGCCTTTTTCTTGGCAGGAGAAATGGTTTACATACCGAGGGCCAGCATGGCCGACTCCGACATGCGCGAGCGGTCCCATGGCGGGTCGAACACCATGTTGACGGTGATCTCGCCCACGCGCGGAATCGCGAGCACCTTGTCGCAGACTTCGTCGGCAATGGCATCGCCCATGCCGCAGCCTGGTGCGGTAAGCGTCATGTCGATGAGCGCTCGCACATCGCCGCCCTCCATGGGTTCGAGTTCGCAGCGGTAAATCAAGCCTAGGTCAACGATGTTCACCGGAATTTCCGGGTCGTAGCAAGTCTTGAGCGTGTTCCAGATGAGGTCGCTGACGTCTTTAACTTCGACGTTTTCCGGGTGCTCGACTTCCGCCGGCGGTTGTTTGCCAATCGCGTCGGCGTCGCTGCCCTTGAGGCGCACCAACTGGCCCTCGACGACCAGGGTAAAGTTCGAGCCCAATGCCTGCGTCACTTGGGCCCACAGGCCGCCGGGCAGCTCCATGGGCGTGCCATCGGGAATACGCTCGACCGTTACCGGCCGGTTGATCAGCACGTCTTCGCGCAGGCGTTTCATCATGATGGAGTGTTTCCTTCGGTGGATACCGGTGCAGCAGGTGCGGCCGCGTTGCTGGCAATGGCGTGCATCAGCGCATGCCAGCCCAGCAGCGCGCACTTGATGCGGCTCGGGTAACGGCTGACTCCCGCCAGACTGACCAGCTTGCCAAGGGGCGCGCGCTCAGCGTCTTCTTCGCCCACCAAAACGGCACGGAAATGCTGCTGCAAGGTCTGGGCGGCAGCGATGTCCTGGCCCTTGACTGCCTCACTCATCATCGAGGCCGATGCCATGCAGATGGCACAGCCTTGGCCGTGAAAGCGGATGTCAGCAAGGCGCCCATCGGCAATGTTCAATTCGACCGACAGGTCGTCCCCACAAGAGGGGTTCGTACCCCGTGCCTGGTGCGTGGGGGCTGGCAAATGGCCGAAGTTGCGCGGCGAACGCTTGTGCTCTAGCACCAGCTCTTGGTAGAGGTCAGTTTCGGCGCTGCTCATCGCAGAAGCTCCAAGGCTTTGGCGACGCCTGCCACCAGGCGTTCGACTTCTTCCGGCGTGTTGTACAACGCAAACGAGGCGCGCGTCGTTGGTCCACAGTCCAAGTGTTCCAGTAGCGGCTGGGCACAGTGGTGGCCGGTGCGTACAGCAACGCCTTGGCCGTCGAGGATGGTGCCGATGTCGTGCGGGTGCACGCCTTCGGTAACGAAGGAAACGATGGCTGTGTCTTCGGTGTCGGGCGACAACACGCGAAGGCCGGGCAGGGCCGCAAGGCCTTGCACCGCTTGCGCGCGCAGCGCATGCAAATGCTGGTCAATGGCACTGCGGCCGACCGCATCAATGAATTTCGCAGCCGCGGCCATACCGATAGCGCCGCCCACATTGGGGGTACCAGCCTCCAGCCGAGCGGGGAGTTCGGCAAAGCTGGCGTCGGTGAAGCTCACCCATTCCACCATGTCACCACCGACATGCAACGGGGCGAGAAGCTCCAGCGCACTGCGCGTGCCGACCAGCGCGCCCGTTCCCATCGGCCCGTACATCTTGTGGCCGGAGAAGACGAGGAAATCGCAGGGCAGGGCGGAGATGTCGGGCACGCCGTGAGCTGCTATCTGCGCGGCGTCCAGCACGGTCAGTGCGCCGGCTTGGCGTGCCATTGCCAGGAGCTCGGCGAAGGGCGGGCGTTCACCGGTGGCGTTGGCGCAAGCCGTCACGGCGAACACGCGCGTGCGCGGCGTCAGCATGCGAGCCAGATCCTCGACATGCAAACGGCCTTCAGAGTCGGGCAGGAGGATTCGCAGTACCGCGCCACTGACGCGCGCTGCGCGCTGCCAAGGCAGGAGGTTGGCGTGGTGCTCCAGGCCGCTGACGATGATTTCTTCACCTGGCAGCAAAGGCTTGCTGCCGCCGGCATGTGCCGACAGGCCGTGCGCCACGAGGTTGATTGATTCGGTGGTGCCTGACGTGAACACGAGTTCGTGTTCTGCTCCCGCACCTACAAAACGCTTGAGCTCAATGCGCGCGACGTCGTAGGCGTCGGTGGCGCGCTGACTCAGCGCGTGCACGCCGCGGTGGATGTTGGCCCGGTCGTGGCGTTCAAAGTGCTGCACGGCGTCCAGCACCGGGAGCGGCATCTGCGTGGTGGCGGCGTTGTCCAGATAGGCCAGCGCGTTGCCCTGAATGTGCTGGGAAAGCACGGGAAACAGTGCGCGCAGACTGGCGATGCCGGAATCGGCCGTTGGCGCAGTGCACGATGCATTGACCCCACGTGAGGGGAGCATGTCACCCATGGGTGGTCTCCAGCACCTGGCGTAGCACGCGCTGAAGAGCATCGCCCTGCGTCAGGGCGGCTAGCGTTGCAGCCTCGGGGAAAGCGCGCGACAGCAAGGCGTTCGCCATGCCTTCAATGATCAGCGAGCGCGCTGCCGCCTCGTCCAGGCCGCGTTGGCGAGCGTAGAACAAGGCGTCTTCAGGCAAGGCGCCCCAAGTGGCGCCGTGGGCTGCCTTCACGTTGTCGTGGTAAATCTCGAGGTGCGGGCGCAGCACCAGTCGCGGCTGGCCACCGAGTGGAATGCCCGCGAGGTGCTGGTGCACGTCAGCCTCGTCAGCGCCGGCAGCAATGTATGTCTTGGCATTGACTACCGCGTGCGCCTTGCCACTGGCCAACACCAGTGCTTCGCTGTGGCTGGTAGTGCGTGCACCCACGTGGCGCATGAAAACCTGTTGCTCGAATTGCGACCCCGCCGCACAGGTAAGGCCCGCGATATGCGCTGAGCCGCCCGTGCCATTCAGCAGGACCTGGCTGCGCTGCAAGTGGTAGCTGCTGCCGCTGGCCACAAAGGACTGAACGTAACGCGCATCCTCGCCCACCTCGGCATGAACGATGTGCGCACAGCGGTCATCGGCATGGGGTGCGACAACGCGCAGGTGCTGCAAACTGGCGCCGCGGCCCAAACGCACGTGCAGCTGCATGTTTTGCACGTTGCCCCCTGATGTGGCGGTGCCACTTGCCAGATGTAATTCGCGCAGGATGCAGTGCGCGCCTTCGGCAATGTCTAGCACCAGCAGCGGGGCTTCCACCTGACCCGCGGGTTGATGGCGCAGTTCCAGCTGTGTGGGTTGCTGCGCTGTGCCGGCCTCCACCCGCAGACGCAGGCCTGTGGTGCACAAGGCTCGGTGCGCCCAGGCAAAGGGAGCGGCATCGTCATCCCCTGGCGCTGCCAGATCTGAAAACAGCTCTGCGCGTTGTGCAGTTCGGGTGGCATCGAGCGTGCGAGCTACGACGCCCGTCGGTGCGCCGCCGTCAAGCGCTGTGACGCTCCAGTCACAGTTGTTCTCGGACGGGGCTTCTACATCCTGCGAGAGCCAGAGTGCTGCAGGTGGCGGTGGAAGATGACGAAAAGACTCGTTGCGGGCAGGTATCCAGCCGGTGGCGGCCAGGTGCTCACGGGCCATCAGCATGGCCTCGTGTGCTGCGATGGGGCGGACATTCATGGCTTCAAGCCTCTGCCCGTTCGGGCGCCTGCACAAAGCCTGTGCGTGCGATGTGCTGCGCCAGTGCGATGTCGCCGCGCTCGGCAATCTGCCCCTCGGCGAGACGCAGCACGGTATCGGGATTCAGCGACTCGATGAGTTGCAGATAGTGCGAGACGACGATGAAGGCCGTGCCTTCGCTGCGCAGGCGCTGCACCAGCTCGACGACAGCGCGCACACCGTCCACGTCCATGCCCGAGTCGATTTCGTCGAGGACGGCAAGGCGTGGGCGCAGCAGCGAGAGCTGCAGCAGCTCGTTGCGCTTCCTCTCGCCGCCCGAAAACCCGTCGTTCACCGGCCTGCTGAGCATGGCTTCTGGAAGTCCGAGCGTTGTGGCGGCCGCCTTAGCGCTTCCGAGAAAGTCGTACGCGTCTTGCGGTTCCTCGCCGCGTGCGGCGCGCACGGCATTCATTGCGGTGCGAATGAACAGGTTGTTCTTGACGCCTGGAATTTCTGGCGGTGACTGGAACGAGAGAAACAGCCCCGCACGGGCACGCTCTTCGGGCTTCATGGCGAGCAGGTCTGCGCCGGCCAGGCGCGCGGTGCCTTGCGTTACGTGGTACGCCGGGTGGCCAGCGAGCGCCAGGCCGAGTGTGCTTTTGCCGCTGCCGTTGGCGCCCATGAGCACCACGAGTTCACCCGGAGCGACGTCGAGGCTGATGGATTGCAGAATGGTCTTGTCGCCAATGTCAACGCGCAGGGCGCCCAGTTGCAGCAGCAGAGAAGTAGAGGTGGTGGTCATAGGGCGTCTCGTATTTTTTAAACAAGTGGGGGCTCAGCCGACCGAGCCTTCGAGCGAGACGGCGAGCAGGGCCTTGGCTTCCAGTGCGAACTCCATGGGCAACTCTTCCAGCACGGATTGGCAGAAGCCGCCGACGATGAGCGCCGTGGCGTCCTCGGGGGCTATGCCGCGCTGCTGGCAATAGAACAACCGGTCCAGCGATATGCGTGTGGTGGTGGCTTCGTGCTCCACCACGGCGTCACTGCGCGCCGTGTCGATGTAGGGGAAGGTGTGGGCGCCACACTTAGAGCCAATCAAGAGCGAATCGCACTGTGTGTGGTTGCGCGCGTTGGCAGCAGCAGGCGAAATCCGCACCAGGCCGCGGTAGCTGTTTTGCGCATTGCCGGCGCTAATGCCCTTGGAGACGATGCGGCTGCTGGTGTTCTTGCCCAGGTGAATCATCTTGGTGCCAGTGTCTGCCTGCTGGAAGTGGTTGGACACCGCAATCGAATGGAACTCGCCGCGCGAATCGTCGCCGCGCAGCACCACGCTGGGGTACTTCCAGGTGATGGCCGAGCCGGTTTCAATCTGCGTCCAGGAGATGTGGGAGCGCTTGCCGGCGCACATGCCCCGTTTGGTGACGAAGTTGTAGATGCCGCCCAGGCCATTTTCGTCGCCGGGGTACCAGTTCTGTACCGTCGAATACTTGATGGTGGCGTCGTCGTGCGCCACAAGCTCAACCACAGCGGCATGTAGCTGGTTCTCGTCGCGCTGGGGCGCTGTGCAGCCTTCGAGGTAGCTCACATGGCTGCCTTCTTCGGCAATGATGAGCGTGCGCTCAAACTGGCCGGTGCCCTTGGAGTTGATACGGAAATACGAGGACAGCTCCATCGGGCAGCGCACACCCTTGGGGATGTAGACGAAGGAGCCGTCTGAAAACACCGCCGAGTTGAGCGCGGCGTAGTAGTTGTCGCCCACCGGCACTACGCTGCCCATGTAGCGCTCGATGAGTTCCGGGTGGTTCTCCACTGCGTGCGAGAACGAGCAGAAGATGACGCCAACCTTGGAGAGTTGCTCACGGAAGGTTGTGCCGACGGAAACCGAATCGAACACCGCATCGACCGCCACGCCCGCCAACCGCGCGCGCTCATGCAGCGGCACGCCGAGCTTTTCGTAGGTTTCCAGCAGCTTTGGATCTACATCGGCCAAACTCTTTGGCCCATCCTTGAGCGATTTGGGGGCCGAGTAATAGCAGAGCGCCTGCAGGTCAATCGGCTCGATATGCACATGGGCCCATTCGGGCGAAGGCATGGTCAGCCAGCGTTCGTAGGCGGCCAAGCGCCACTTGAGCAAAAACTCTGGCTCGCGCTTTATGCGCGAGATGGCGCGAATCGTGCCTTCGTTGAGGCCGGGCGGCAGTGAGTCGGACTCGACATCGGTGACAAAGCCGTGAAGGTACGGGCGCTCCAGCGCTTGCGCCA
>JBBSRE010000060.1:0-11067 GCA_038243365.1 Burkholderiales bacterium
GGTGGAGTGGAACAACGTCGAGCATTGGCATGCATTCTTGCTTTCCCCGCCAAGCGCAATCGTACTTGCAGCCTGCGCGGCCGGCTTGCAGGCACTTCGAGCGATACGCAGACCTCAATGTGCGGCCAACCACTCAACCGATGATATCGCGAACCACAGCTTGAACCCAAGGCGCCCCTGGATCGCTGCCAGGCGAGCAATCGCGCGCATCGCGCAGAGCATTCTCCCGGTGAAGGGGCGCATCTAAGAACCCGTCTTCCGCGGCCATCCGAAAGCAGCGCCCTTTCTGCATAACGGGCCCCTTGCATCATCGCAACCACCGTAGAAAGGGCCCCCGCTTTTTCCCTCGCTTGCGCGGAGGAATAGTCATCAACGTACCTCAGCAAATACGTATTGCACGCATTTCCAAATACGCCGTTTGGGAACTTTCTAGATGATTCAGCGCAGGTCAAAGCGAGATAGCTTCCCGAGCGGTAGGAGTCCCATGGAAAACCGAGGGATGCCAAAGACTTTCCGTTACGTCGCAGCGAGCTACTCGAAAAGCTGACACTCGCAAGGGTGCCACTCTGAAATGCTCCACGCTAGCGGCTCATGCAGAACCTAGTGCAATGCGCAAGGTGAAAAAAACGAATGTCCGTTAAACCCGAGATAACAGTGTTCGAGAATCGTGGCGCGCGCCGCCCAGCGTAACGCGTAGGGGCGTTTTTTAACAGGAATATGACGCCCATGGGAACTGCGAGTGGATGCTCAATACCAGCTCGCAATTCTTTCGTCTGGCCTACTTTTCTCGGCTTCACAGCGTAACTAAGCAGGCTCTAACTGTGATTAGAACGGCGTGCCAATGACACTGCGCCAACTACGCCGCCACGACTTGCCCTCGCACGCGTCACCCGCCTTCTGTGTGCCGCCAACACCCGTAATGAAGCCGCTCTCATTGGTGCATTCGGTATTAGGCTTAAGGTCGGGTGATCCTTCATTAGGCAGGCCCACTAAGTTGCGCGTAACTACGTTACCGCGCGTGAATCCACCGTCGGGAATCGACACGATTGAATATGAATCAAAAATGCCATCACTGTTCACATCGAACGAGCGCTTGTTGCCCCCCGTAAGAGCATCCACCACATAAATGATGTTGGGTAGGCTGCCTGTGGCGGTGCACGACTCAATGGACAAGTTTTTATCTTCTGGCAAGAACGAAGCGATGATTACGCTGCTGCCAAGGTTTGACAGATCGCCCACCACGCGCTCGCCCTTGGGCATAGCGCCACTAAATGGGATCACGCCCAGTTTGACCAGCCAGCCCCGCTTGCTTTCCCAATCCACTTTATTCGTGCTGACTTGGTAGAACTTCTTACCGAGTTCCTGACCAGCCCCGTCCTTCGCAGAGACGAGATCGATGGTCTGCTCTACCAAATTAGCGGTGGAGACGCTTCCAGTACCGATAGCGTCGCTGCTGCCAATCGGTGTTTTGTCCCAAATGCCATAGATGGCTTGGGCTGCTGCAGGCTGAGCCAGATCATCCTCGTCCAGAAGAATACCTGTACCTATAACCACCATGGCGCCGCATTGGGTCGTCGGGCCCACCTTGCATGTACTGCCATCGCCCGGGTGCGCCTGCCAAGTAGGTGTCGCATAAATGGGTTGCTTCTTGCCGCCAGGTGTGGTGAACAGCGGCTGCCCATAAGACACTGCAAAACTGCCACTGCGCAGGTCAAATCGCCATAAGTTGCCATTGGCATCCCCGGCGAAGGCGGCCACCACCTTGCGGTTGGTGTCTCGCACAGCGACAACACCGCCTAGGCCGCGGTTACCACTGTTCCAGGCCGTGGGCAGCGGGATGAACTTTACGAGTTTTCCTGTCAGTGCATTCACGACATACAAGCCCACCTTCTTGCCCGAGCCGGGGTATTGCCCGCTACCCGTGAGCATGACCCAGGTGCCATCATCCAACTGGCCCGCAGTGGGTAAATGGGTCACACTGGCCATGTCGCCATAGCCCGCGGTCTGCGCATTCACCTCCCAGAGAAAGTTGTCCTTCGTAGGCGTGCGATTGCCCGTGTTCATGGGCGACTCCAGCCCATACAGGAAAGGCGCGGCGCGCCCACCGGAGCCCAGCACAACTTGGCGCCACTTCGGCGAATTTACACTGTTGTCATACACATCGTGCTCAGCCACGGGGCCATCCAGCGTGTAACGGAACTTGGCGGTAGCACTCGCCAAATCCACTTGCGCCGCCATTGAGCCCTTCGGCATAAACTCGGCCAGCTCTTCGCCCGCTTTCACGCCCGTGACGGTGGCGTCATCCTTGGCCGCGTTTAAGACGTGCACTTTGCCGTTGTTAGTCGCGGCAAAGATGGTAGGGGGAAGCGTTTGCTTTTTCGTACGGTACGCCGCATAACCAGTCTTACCGTCGACGCCGCCGAAGAGGTCATAGCCCATGTCAATGCGGCCACCCACGAATACCGGTGGCGAGTTGACGGAGGCTCCAATCGGTGAGTTGCGCAAACGATAAACGGTGCCGTTCTTGTCCTGCTGCGGGTCTTCGCCCAGAAGATAGCGAACGAAACTCGCGTCCGACTTCTGCAGGTTGTCTGCTTGCAGCAGCAACTTCAGATCTGACGGCAGGCTATCCAACGTGGTGGTGGAGGTCATCGCCAAACGGTTACCCGAGGCAGGCACTTCCGGGTCGTAATTGGAGAGCGCGAAAATTTTGCGATCGGCGAGCGCGGGCATCAGCGCTTTGGCCGACCATGCAAATTGCGGCTTACCCGACGGGTCCAGTTCGAGATAACCGCCGCTGGCATTAAGTCGGAAAGCCTTCACGTCGCCGCTGTTGTCAGCCGTTTGATACTCAGTAGTAAATTTGTACTGATTCTCCAGTGTCTGGAACTCACTGCTATTGCCAGATACCGCCACACCTGCGTCATTGCCAGCGCCCACGATTCCGCTCAGGACATTGTCGATCGCCTTGCGCACATCGTCGCCCGAATAAACGCTGTAGGCTTTTCCGCCGCCCGCATAGCCCGCGCGGATGAAGTCATTCACGCGCAGCGCATCATCATACACAGCATTCCCAGTATCATTCGTATTCAAATTCTTGCTGGAGTAAGAGTCAGCCCACTTCGGCCGAACAGGGTTCATGACACCGGCAAGCCAATCATTGTTGTACTTATTAATTTGGTCCCAGGTGAGTCCGCCGGATACACCTAGCTCACCAGTGGGCGTCAACCCCCAACCAATCGTGTAGGTCGTCAAGTTTTGCCAAAATGTCGGATTGTGCTGGCCACTCAGCGGTCGCACATTATTATCCAAAGCAGAGAAATCCTTGTTCCAATACAGGCTTGCCGTATAATCAGCGAAACCCAACGAACTATTTCCGCCATCGCCATAAGGAATATAGAGATTTCTGGCCTTTAACCTAGCAGCCAGTAAACTGCTATTCCACCCATTTGCTCCGTTAGGATCATATTGAAGCGCGGCAGAATTACCACCCGGATTTCCACTGAAATTCGATGTTCCGTTGATGCTGGCCCACTTAGAGGCTGCACCGGAACTAGTACCTGCGTTCCACGCACCATCCGACAGTACGATGGCGAAAGAACGCCTGCAACTTAAATCTTGCGACTTGGACTCTGCCCCGGTTTGGGTGGGATCATTCTTCCACGGATTGCCGTAGGTCGCGCGAACGGTGCCTGCGCCTGAGTAGTAATCTGCCGCCAACGCAAGCGCTCGATGCGAATGTGTACTTCCATTGGGATCAAGCGCATAAAGCCAAGTGTACAAGTCAGTTTTCCATTGCTTTCCCGGATCTCCGGCAACGTCTTTGAAATACCTGACGCCACTATTGATTGCAGTACTGCGCGACGAACCAGTGTTGTACTGAGTATATCCAACACGAATTTTGTTTTCGTAACCTTGTAGCGCCTGACCGATCGCAGTACTCACAGCTTCAGAACGACTGCGATACCAGTAATACCAATTGACAATGTTTTGCAACTCCTTGGCCGTAGTGCATGTGGTGGCACTGGCGCCGCAATCCGAGCGATTGTGGCCGAGAGGCAGTGTAATCGAGCCGCCGAGCGAAGACGAAGCAATATCGACTACGGTCCTGCTAGTCGAACAGTCATCACTTGCGCACTGAACATACGTAAATTTTTGGTTCGCAGGTATTGATGTGTATGCATTATGCTTAACCGGGTACTTTGCACTGCTGTTCGATGTTGACTGGTTCTCAACAAACTTTATGGGATTGACGAGAGGAACACCCTGAGCATCGACGCGAGCCAAATAGGTAGTAGCGGGATTGTAATACTGAGTATTTACGGCATTGGAACGCTTCGCATACCAACCATATTTATTTTGACACTGTCCGTTGTTCCCTACGACTGGGCAGTCGTTATTCGGAAAATTATAATTTTCCTGTGATTCCCAATCCATAGAACCCGAGTTGTCCAGCACCAGCATCACATTGGGCTTGGCGCCCGGCACGGCACTGTAAAGAGGTACTTGACTTGGCTCTGAGGCAGCCCATGCACCGCCCGCAGTCACCAGGCTCAACGCCGCGCTGGCGGCAAACAAGAGTTTCGATTTTTTCATGACTCTTTCCTCACAGTATTATTTCCAGCAATCGGCGGCTGTTATGCCAGTTGCTTGACTTGCCACACTCTTCACGCCCAGGCTGTTGATAACCAGCGTGCCACATTTATCTGCTTCCATAGAGCCCGCGCGCGTCGCCGTCAGGCTGTACGAGGGCGGGGTATCTCTCGCTAACACTGCAATGGTGTAGGCGCCACCACTGGCGGGTGATTGGCGCAGCGCCGCCGGCAGCATGCTGACACCGGCGCTCGATTGCGCGGTCTCAGCTGTCGTGGTCCCAGCAGTTAGGGTGTAACGGTCATTTGCAGAATAGAAGCGCTGCATGTATTGCGCTGCTTGCATCAGCACCGCTTGAGCCTCTGTGCGCTTAGAACGACGCACGGACTCCTGGTAGCTGGGTAAGGCGATGGCCGCAAGGATGGCGACGACAGCCACCACGACCATCAATTCGATCAAGGTGAAGCCGTTCGCGCGACGCGGAAAGAGTGTTAAATGTGGGTTCATGGCGATTTTTGAATATGGCGCGCTACAGGATCAGCTGCGCGTGAGTACCGATTGCAGCCACGCTTCGGCGCCCTGCTTCGCTTTGCCAGTAGTGCTGTCAAAGCTCGCGTTATTGGCAAAACCGCGCGCAGTGATCAGGTAGCCCTGCAGCTTGGTGGTGGTGTTGTTGATCTTTTGGATCACGCACAGGGGCTTGTTCGCAACAGTGCTTACGTCCGATGCGGTGGTGCCCCCTGAATTTTTGGTGGTGTAGGCAGCCGGGACCTCGATTGGAGCGGCGGCACTCTTCCAGTTATCGACGTTGCGCCAGGCTGCAGTGCTATCGAGCTCCCCGGTGATGGCGGGGATGCTGATGATTTTCGCTTGCACGTTGGTCTGGCCGTATTCGCTGTACACCTGGCCGTCAGCGTCGTATATCGCGACTTGCTCGCAAAAGCGCAACGCTGTTTCGGCGCCTTCACGCGCCACCTCGGCAGAGCGCACGCCGTTGATGCTGCGCTCGCTTTGCCCGGCATTACGAATCGCAAAAGTGCCTAGCAGCGAGAGAATGACGATGAGAATCAGGCTGATGACGAGTACCACGCCGCGCTGAGCGCTCCCCGTAGGCAACCGCGAGTCAAGTTGACGAACGATGGGGGTAGAAGAAGAGTTCATTGGGAGAGCAACCGGTTTCTGAGCAACACGGTTGTGGTGTAGGTTTTCCGCATAAAGCCGTCGGCGGCAGTGGTGTCTATGTTGTTACAGTTTTTATAGGTGAACGCACCTGCCGGCGCGTCGCGCACGGGCTGATCGCTGCGCATAACCAGGCACACGCGCACGCTCAGTACGCGGCCCCAGCGGTCAAGCAAGTTGTCGGTCGGAAAGGTGCCGGAATTGGCCAAAGCGTCGATCTCGGCCGCCGTTTGGTAGCTGACGATTTGGTGGCGCAAAGGATCGTAGATAGGCGCCAGTTCAGCACTCGGTATTTTGGCGACGCCGTAGCGAATTTGCGTACTCTCCACATTGACCAGCAGCGGCTGAGAAGTCCCGATGCTGTTGGCGGCGCCGCTCGCCTCGGAACCACGGCAAGAGAGCGTCGGTTGGCTGCCGTTATCGGTCACCATATAACGATTGTCTGCCAAGGCGTAGGTGAACGGCCCTCCTGCAGGAGCTGGAGCCACGTCCGAATTGGTGGACGCGTTGATACCGTTGCCAATGCAGTTGGTGGGCAGCGCGGCACTGGTAGGCACCGTGTTGTCGCTTGTGGCTTCATAGCGGATCGCGATGGCGGCGCCACCGCTGCCCGAAGCCGCACAGGTGAGGCTCGCAAAATCAAGGCCGGCGTCCACAAAGCCGAAATCACATCCGCGCACGGCCGGGCCTCGGTAGTTCCCCATGGTAGTGGCGCCGTTGCTGGGAATCACCTGACTGGAATAGCCCGCCTGCTTGAGTTGCTGCTGAATCAGGTTCAAGGCGAGGATGCCGTCCTCATTCAATTGCGTGTCTGCTTGCGAAACTTGGCTGCCGCGGCTGGAAGCGGTGTAAACCAACAAGCTGGCCGCAATGATGACCAAGCCCAACACCATGGCGATCATCATCTCGATCAACGTGAAGCCTCGGCTTGTGCCGGGCCGCAGTCTAGGCGTGAAATGCGCGCGGTTCATAGCGTAATCCGAAAGTACATGCAGTTGACAGATCCATCCGTCGGAATATTGGCGCCGCTGGGACATATTTGTGTTTGCGCGAATCCGTCGGTCTCCGCGATAGCCGACCATATGAGCCAGACGTTGAGCACCCGAGTGGGCGTCAGGCCGACAACGGTGGACGGCGCATCGGGCTGCTCGGTGACCACATAGGCGGTACCGCCAGGCAAACGATTGGCTACGTTCGTCAACCACTGAGACTTATCGTAGGTAGCAATGGAGGCGCCGCAGGTATTGGTTGAGTTGGCCGGGTTTGCCGGATCCACTGTCACATCGCAGGAAAGCGGTGCCGTCGTGGGATCTTCCGTTACGACTGAACGGGTGCTTGCGTTATAGGCATCGGTATAGGCATAGCCAGCAAAACCTACCGTATTGGAGCGAGCGCGCTCCGCGTAGTCGGTCACCAGGCTGAGGCCTATGGCGCGCGCTCGAGAAAACTGGTTGGATTTGATGGCTGACGAAGTGAGCCCCGCCATGCCGAGCAGGGCCACCGTCAGTATGACCATGGACACCAACACCTCAAGCAGGCTGGCGCCGCGTTGAACACGTAGATCTTGCATAGATTGGCTCATACGTTAGTTAGTACAGGCGCTGTTGTCTGCGACATAGCGGATGCGGCCAGGCTTGGAAATGCAGATGGCTTTACGCGCCCATGGCGTTGCAGTGACGGAAACGTAGCCCGCAGAATCCACATTGATACCGTTGGCTGCAGAGTTCATGAGGCCGTTCGGGTAGAACGCGAACTTGCCGGCATTTGCGAGGGTGATGTCTGCGATGCCGGGGAGCGCCACTTGCCGCAGCAGCAATTCGTCGCCATCGGCAAGCGAATAGTTCAAATTAGTGGAACCATCGTTGTTGACAAAAACAATCCATCCGGTGGCGTAAGCGTCAGCACCAGTGGTTTTGCACGTGGTTGAAACACTTGTGGGGACGCTGCAGATAACAACGGTGCGCGACCTGGCAATGGCTTCTGTACGTGCAAGTCGCAGCGAGCCCGTGAGAGCATTGAGCGTATTGGACACGCGCCATTGCTGGACGAAGCGGGACATGGACGGAGCAGCCAAGGTCGTCAGTATTGCCAATATGGCAACGGTAACGATCAATTCGATAAGTGTTAAACCTTGCGATGACCGCCGCCAAGTGGGTATAAATTGTTTCAAGTGATCCTCGTTCGCAAGCAAGCGTGCATAGCATCACCCGCTTCCCGAGGGCTTGCAAGACCACTGGTCCGCACGCTGCTCCCGTTCATCGGACACAGATAATGTGACTCCCCCTTTCTCGGTGGCTCGATGACCTCCCTTCCTAGTTCTGACGCAACACATTGGATGAAAGCCGCCCTGGCGTTGGCTGCCACGTCCATGTATGTCACATCGCCCAATCCCCGTGTTGGCTGCATCTTGGTGAGTGCAGACAACCAGGCTGTCGGTTCCGGCGCCACGCAGGCAGCGGGCCAGGCCCACGCGGAAATCTTGGCCCTACAAAATGCCGCCGCCGCGGGCAACGACGTACGGGGCGCCACTGCCTACGTCACTTTGGAACCCTGCGCTCATCAGGGCCGTACGGGCCCCTGCTGCGATGCGCTGATCGCGGCGGGAATCCACAAGGTGGTTGCTTCAATTGAAGACCCCAACCCGATGGTGAGCGGGCGAGGCTTGGACCGTTTGTGCGCCGCTGGAGTGGAGGTGGAGGTTGGTCTCGGCGCTGAGGCATCCCGCGAGCTCAACATTGGTTTTTTCAGCCGCATGGTCCGTGGGACGCCCTGGTTGCGCCTCAAGGTGGCAGCGTCGTTGGATGGTACTACTGCTTTGAATAATGGTGAAAGTCAGTGGATCACCTCGCCGGCGGCGCGGGAAGACGGGCATGCCTGGAGGGCGCGCGCCTGCGCCGTTCTCACGGGTATTGGCACGGTCCTGGCCGACGACCCTCGGCTGGACGTGCGCAGTGTGTCCACGCCAAGGCAGCCGCAAGTGGTGGTGGTCGACAGCGACCTGAAAACGCCGCCTGCCGCTCAAATGTTCATGGCGAACCGCGCCGTCACCATATGCGCCGGCGCCGGTCTTGGCTCTGATTTTTCAGCCAGACGGGCGGCCCTCGAAGCGCGTGGGGCAACGGTGCTGCTTCTGCCGGGCAAGGGCGACGGTGACGGCGACGGCGACGGCCGAGTGGATCTGCCAGCCATGCTGCGCGCGCTCGCGGCACGCGGCGTGAACGAGTTGCATGTGGAGGCCGGCCAGCGCCTGAATGGTGCGTTGCTCCGGGCAGGCCTCGTAGATGAACTGCTCCTTTACTTCGCGCCTAAGTTGCTCGGGCCGGGCCGGGGCATGGCCGATTTGCCCGTTCTCTCTAGCTTGAGCAAGTCTGTAGAACTGGAGTTTCGAGAAGTGCAACAGGTCGGGACGAACCTGCGTGTGTTGGCTCGGCTACAGGGGCGAGAGCGCTTTTGATTGCTTATCAGCCCTAAGCCCGGACTGTGTTGCCGCACCAGAGTGCTCCTTATTGATCATCATCATCATCGCGGAAGCCAGCCGTCCAGCACCGCCATCAAGCACCTGCGCGACGTAGAAACATCGACGCTTGCCCGCAGGTTCCCGACACGCCGGGGCGTGGTGTCGCTGCCTCCTGCAGTGCATGTCAAGATCTCACGCCAAACATTGGTGGCCCGGGGCTCGTAGTACGCTGTCAGCCTATCACTGCTCTTGACCGCGACCTCGAGAACCAGGCCGTCTGGGCACCCTATGCTGCCACCTATTAACATCCTCTGTCAGCCCTTGCGGCAGGAACCTCCATGAGTTACCGCGGCCCCGTCACTGTTGAGGAACGTACTGCGTTCGACACCGTAATCGACGCGCGTTCGCCGTCGGAATTCGCCATCGACCACCTCCCGGGTGCTATCAACTGCCCGTCGCTGAATGACGAAGAGCGTTGCATCGTCGGAACCCTCTACAAGCAGAAGGGCGCGTTTGAAGCCCGCCGCTTAGGCGGAGCCATGGTGGCAGACAACCTGGCGCGTCACCTGCGGGAACGGTTTTTCGATAAACCCGCCCATTGGAAGCCACTCGTTTACTGCTGGCGAGGCGGAATGCGCAGCGGGTCGATGGTTACTTGGCTGCGGTTCGTCGGCTGGGACGCGCAGCAGCTATCAGGCGGGTACAAGGCTTGGCGACGCCATGTCATTGCGCAGATTGCGGCGCTGGCACCGCAATTGCACCTGCGGGTAGTGTGCGGGCCTACCGGCAGCGCCAAAACGCGGTTGCTCGAGGCGATGGCCGCGCAGGGTGCGCAGGTATTGGATCTTGAAGGCCTCGCGCGCCACCGAGGATCGGTTCTGGGAGCGTGGCCTGGCGTTCCACAACCGGCACAAACTGCCTTCGAGACCACGCTTGCACACACCCTCGAGGGTTTTGACTTGTCTCGCCCAGTGTATGTGGAGGCAGAAAGCAGCCGCATCGGCCGCATCTCAGTGCCACCCGCGCTGATTCAGCGGCTGCGCGCCAGCCCTTGCGTGGAGCTGGCGGCAAGCCCCGAAACGCGTTTGGAGTTTCTGCTGCGCGACTACGCAAACCTGGGCGATGACCGCGAGCGTTTGGCAAAGCAACTGCACAGCCTGCGGGAACTGCGTGGCAACGAGGTCATTTCGCGTTGGCAGGAATGGGCTCGCTCAGGTGATATGAGGGCACTTTTTGAAGAACTGATGTCCCTCCATTACGACCCGCTGTATGCGCGCTCGCAGCGAACCAACCTGGCGCAATGGGACCAGCGCCTACGCCTTGAAGCGGCGGACCTACTCCCTGCAAGCATTGCAGACCTAGCCCAAAGCGTACGAAGCATGGACTGGTCTTTGGAGCCCTCTTTGCCACAAACCAGTGAGCAAAATATCTGATGAAATAGGGCTCTAGCATTTATCCAGAGAGCGCTAGCAGCTATCTTTTTAATAGCTAAAGCATGTTGCATCGGCTTGCCTCGCTGCGAGCATCGCAGAAGGCCCGTGTGCCACGCGGCACGGCGCCAACGCGTAAAACCCCCGCCACGCACCTACACCATGTCGCCCGGCCGCACCCAAGCATCGAACTCCTCTGCCGACACATGACCGCTGGCCACCGCGGCCTCACGCAGCGTAGAGCCGCTCTTGTGCGCTGCCTTGGCGATCTGCGCGGCCTTGTCGTAGCCAATGTGCGGGTTTAGCGCGGTCACCAGCATCAATGAACTCTCAAGCAGTTCTGCAATGCGCTCACGTCGAGGCTCGATTCCCTGTGCGCAGTGGTGGTCAAAACTGGCCATTCCGTCA
>JBBSRE010000061.1:0-11054 GCA_038243365.1 Burkholderiales bacterium
CACCTGCTGCGCCTGACGGCCCGCTGGGCGCCAGACGACAGCGGCCAGTTCAAACGATTGGTGGTGGAGCGCCAGGGTGATTCTTTCACCTCGCGGGTGGAATCGTCCAAGCTGACCACCTCCAGCCGCCTGGCTGGCGGTGTCATTCGCAGCTCGCTGTTCGCTGCCACCGACGACTCCAATATTCCCGATGCAGTCGCCATCCAGCTCGCTGAGCTGTTTTCCGGCGACATCGATTTCCGCAAGTCCTTGCGCAAGGGCGACCGGTTTTCGGTGGTGTACGAAACGCTAGAGGCCGACGGCGAGCCGCTGCGCACCGGCCGCGTGCTGAGTGCGGAGTTTGTCAACAACGGCAAGCGGCACGAAGCCATATGGTTCGAGGAGCCGGGCAGCAAGGGCGCCTACTACGACTTGGCGGGCGAGAGCATGCACCGGGCATACCTCGCAGCGCCGCTGAAGTTCTCGCGCATTTCCAGCAATTTTTCGATGCGTTTCCATCCCATTTTGCAAAAGTGGAAGGCACATCTCGGCACCGACTTCGCGGCATCTTCGGGCACCGCGGTGCGAACGGTGGGCGACGGCGTGGTTGAGTTCGCGGGTGTGCAGAACGGCTATGGCAACGTCATCTTCGTCAAACACCGCAACAGCGAGCACGTCACGGTCTACGCGCACCTGAGCCGCATCGGCGTCAAGCGCGGCCAGTCAGTCGAGCAGGGCGAGGAGATCGGCGCAGTCGGCTCCACCGGCTGGGCCACTGGCCCGCATTTGCACTTCGAATTTCGCGTCAACGGCAAGCAGCAGGATCCGATGCTGATCGCCAAGTCCAGCGAGGCGGCTGAGCCTATCTCGAAGGCTTCGCGGCCGGCTTTCAGCCGCATGGCATCGATGATGCGCACCCAGCTTGATTCTGCCGAGCTGATCCGCCAGGCCAGCGCAGAATAAGGTGCTGGCGTGCGCTAGGGCTTCGCGCCTTGCCGCCTGCCACTTTGGCTTGAACCTCGGGGGCTGACTGCGTCGCCCGGTTCTGCCCATTCGTCCCAATGCATTTCCCCGAGCGCTATATCGGCCTGATGTCCGGCACCTCGCTCGACGGGGTGGATGGCGTTCTGGTCGAATTTTTTGAGTCGAAATGCCGTGTTGCGCACTACCAGACTGCGCCAATAGCTCCTGATTTGAGAGCGGAACTTTGGGCTCTGAATCAGGCGGGCGCCAACGAGCTGCATCGCGCTGCCCTGGCAGCCAATGCCATCGCTTCTGTGTACTCCCAAGTTGTCCTGGAACTGTTAGAAGCTGGCGGCCTACCGGCATCGTCGATTCAAGCCATCGGCGCGCATGGCCAGACGGTGCGCCACCGTCCACAGGAATTCGACGGCTGTGGCTACACGCTGCAGCTGAACAGCCCTGCCCTGCTCGCGGAGCGCACCGGCATCACCGTGGTTGCGGACTTTCGCACACGCGATGTGGCCGCGGGCGGCCAGGGGGCACCGCTGGTGCCTGCGTTCCACCAGTATCTGTTTGGTGTTGCCGGGGAATCGCGTGCCATCCTGAATGTCGGTGGTATGGCCAATCTGAGCCTGCTAGAGGCAGATGGGAAGGTGGTCGGCTTCGACTGTGGGCCTGGCAACGTGCTGATGGACTTGTGGTGCCAGCGCCATACCGGTCAACCTTACGATGCAGATGGAGCATGGGCGCGCACTGGCACTGTGATCCCCGCACTGCTGGACGTGTTGAACGCCGAGCCGTTCTTCGCGCTGCCGCCGCCCAAGAGCACGGGGCGTGACCTGTTTGATGGGCCATGGCTGGATCAGTGCCTCGCCGCTGCACCGAACACGCGCCCCGAAGATGTGCAGGCGACCCTGCTCGAACTGACAGCCTCCACCTGCGCAGACGGCTTGGCGCATAGCAGCGGGGGGATGTCACTCGTAGCGGTGTGCGGGGGGGGCGCTTTGAATGGGCGGCTGATGGAGCGCCTGAGTGCGCTGCTGCCACCGGGCGTCTCGCTGACCTCCACCGACACCCTAGGCCTAGCCGCGCAGCAGGTTGAAGCGGCGGCGTTTGCCTGGCTGGCACGCCAAACGATGCGGCGCTTGCCGGGCAATCTGCCAAAAGCAACGGGCGCCCATGGCGCCCGCATTCTTGGGGCCATTTACCCCGCTTAAGTGCCCGCAGGCAGCACCCTTAGCGCCCTGTCTGCGAGATACCGCTCCGCTCGTCTCGTCTCGTCTCGTCTCGAAGCAATGGTCAGGAGAAGCTCGACCCGCAGCCGCAAGTGGAGGTGGCACCGGGATTCTTGATCACGAACTGGGCGCCCTGCAGATCTTCTTTGTAGTCGATTTCGGCACCGACCAAATACTGGAAGCTCATGGCATCAATCAGCAGCGAAACGCCGTTCTTGGTCATCACGGTGTCGTCTTCGTTGGTGATTTCATCGAAAGTGAAGCCATATTGAAAACCTGAACAGCCACCACCCTGCACGAACACGCGCAGCTTGAGTTCAGGGTTACCCTCCTCCTCGATAAGGTCGGCCACTTTCGCAGCCGCACTCTCGGTAAAGATGATCGGGTCGGGCATTTGCGTGGGCGCTTCCACGGGCAATGAGGGGGCCAAGGCTGTCATGAGGGGACTCCAGAATTCTCGTATCGGTTGAAATGATGGTACTGCACCAGCGCGGCTGCGTCCTGTCAGGTCGCATTTGCCGCCAGTTTCAGCGGGCCTTTCTCTTCGATCACCACATTGCTCGGTAGCATATTTCCGCAGATGGTGGCACCTTGGTGCATTTCCAGTGCCTTGTAATGCACATCGCCCGTGATGCGCGCCTTGGGCTGCAACTCCAGCAGCGTTCCCGCATGGACCGGGCCCAACACTTCGCCATTAATGATGACGTGAGCGGCGTGAATCGCGCCTTCCACTTTGGCAGAGGCAGAAATCACCAGCAGGCCGCCATTTTCGGAACTGCAACGCACATCGCCAAGCACTTGTCCGTCTATGCGCAAGCCGTCAACAAAATGCAAGCTGCCCTCCAGCCGGTCACCCTCGGCGATCAGGGTTTTGATGGGAGGCTGTTTGCTGCGGGAAAACATGGTGGCTCCTAGCGCTTCCAGGCACCAAGAGCGTGCCTGGGGCCCTCACGGGCCGATTTCGGTGGTGTGAGAGGCGCGAACGCGCCCCTCGTGCAGAATTCTGATGGTCAATGTTTTTACCACGACGTGGGTCGGAAGCCGAACCGTGCCCTCCATGCGTTGGAACTGGCGCAGCTTGAACGCCTGCGCGTCGCCCGAGAAGCGCTGCGTCCAAGGCTTGCCATCGCGCGTGCCAGCGGCAACGAGTTCTATCTGCCCGGCAAATTCAGCAGCGTTCTTGACCGGCCGCATCAGCAGCACCTGCCAGCGCAGGCTGGCATCGGCTTCCTGCGCAGCCTGCAGCCCACGAATGGCTATCTGGTCTGCACTGCTGCTGTCAGATGGAATCAGCTTTTCGAAAAAACCCAGGTCTTCGCGAAGCGAGCGGTTGTCGTTCTCGAGCTGCTTGATCTGTGCCTTGAGTTGTTCGGCCGCCGAACGCTCTGCCAGCAACAGGCTGCCCGAGGTATTAGCCACCGTCTGATTTTGCTGCGCATCAATGCGCAGCCGCGCAAGATCGCTACGCAGCTGTGCCAGTTCCTGGCGGCTGTTGGCATCCAGTCCCGCAAGGGAGCGGCCAAACTCAAATGCCCACAATGCCACCGCTGCGCATAAGCCTATGAACACCGCCAGAGCGAGCCACCGCACCGGCCATGGCAGCGCGCTGCGAATCGCGACGCGCGGTGCGCTGATGGTGAGGCGGCGACGCAGCAAACGAAAACGCATGGGGCAGGCAAGTCCGTCAGTCCAAGCTGACGAGCACAGAAAAAATGAGGGATTCCATTGTGGCCCAGGCAGGCAGCAACCCAAAAAGAAAAGCCGCACCGGAAAACCAGTGCGGCTTTTCTGCGCCAGCCGCAGGGGCTGGCGAAACTCGCTGCTTAGCGCTTCGAGAACTGCTTGGCGCGGCGTGCAGAACGCAGACCGACCTTTTTACGCTCCACTTCGCGCGCGTCGCGGGTGACAAAACCAGCCTGGCTGAGGGCCGGCTTGAGGGTCTCGTCATAGTCGATCAGGGCACGGGTGATGCCGTGACGGGCAGCGCCTGCCTGGCCAGACTCACCGCCGCCGTGCACGTTGATCATCACGTCGAAAGTTTCAGCGTGGTTGGTCAGCATGAGCGGCTGCTTGGCAATCATGATCGAGGTCTCACGGCCAAAATAGGACTGGATGTCCTTGCCGTTGATCGTGATCTTGCCACTGCCTTTTTTCAGAAACACACGGGCGACGCTGGATTTGCGACGGCCGGTGCCATTGTTCCATTCACCAATCATCTCAAGGCTCCTTAAAGTTCCAGCGCTTTAGGCTGCTGGGCGGTGTGGGGATGCTCGGCACCCCCGTACACCTTGAGTTTCTTGATCATGGCGTAACCCAGCGGGCCTTTGGGCAGCATGCCCTTGACGGCCTTTTCCAGCGCGCGGCCGGGGTGCTTGGATTGCATGTCGCGGAAGTTAGTCGCCGAAATACCGCCGGGATAGCCCGAATGGCGGTAATACACCTTGTCGATCGACTTGTTGCCGGTGACCTTGATCTTCGATGCATTGATGATGACCATGTAGTCACCAGTATCGATGTGAGGCGTATAAATGGCTTTGTGTTTTCCGCGCAGACGGTGGGCAACTTCGCTGGCTACCCGGCCGAGCACCTTATCGGTGGCGTCAATCACAAACCACTCGTGCGTCACATCAGCGGGTTTTGCGCTGTACGTTTTCATGAGTTTCTCTGGTCTGACCGGCCTGAACAGGGGCCGGCGTCCTTGGGCTCTTTTCCACGGTCGGTGTTTCTCTTCAATGGAAACCTCTTAGGTGGTAATTGAGGCTTCGGCGTGAACGCTTGGCCACACTTCGCCGCGGAGCACGCGTGCGCTGCGAAGCCTGCCATTATACAAAATGTGGGCCGAGCGAGGTAGTGGACGTACCACAAGCGCGCCAAAACCGTGACTTGCACCCTGCCGGCTTAGGCTCCGACGCGCTGGCGCAACGCTTTTGCCGCACTTCCCGGCGTCGTGAACACAGGAATGCCCAGAGCGGATCGCACCGCTGGCGCCGCCCTCGCCATGCTGAACTGGGCCAATGCGATCACCGTGCAACCTTCGTCAGCCAACGCTCGGGCCGCTTGCACGACATGCCCATCATGCGCGGCAGTATCGCCAGCATCGAGCGCGCGCATCGCGTCCGCCGCCAGCGCACACCGCAGATCGGTGCCTGCGGGAAATTCCCGCGGCATGCTGGTCAGCGTCGCAGCAAACGATGCGATGAGCCCGATCCTGCCGCCGACCTGGCTGGCCTCGTGGATCATCGCCTCGTTTGGCTTGAGAACGGGAATGCGCGGGTGTGCACGTGCCACGGCATCAAGACACAATCCAAAGGCCGAGCAGGTAAAGAGTATGGCCTCAGCACCTGTACCCACAGCATAGTTGGCCAGTGCCAAGAAGCGCGCGTGCATTGCGGTGTCGAGCCCGGCACCTGATTTGGCTAGATCAGCAGCCAAGCTGTCGTCCAGCAGGTTCATGCGCGTCGCCTCTGACCAAGTACGTGCCAACTCGTCGTTGATGGGCGCTACGGAATGTGCCAGCGCGTGAATCAGGGCTATCCGGGTCACGCCACGACTTCTTTCGGCTTGGGAGGCAGGCGTTTGCGGCG
Source organism: Burkholderiales bacterium (assembly GCA_038243365.1). GTDB lineage: Bacteria > Pseudomonadota > Gammaproteobacteria > Burkholderiales > Burkholderiaceae_C > Simplicispira. The sequence continues at coordinate 5,762 of JBBSRE010000061.1, forward strand.
GCGGCGCTGAGACACCACCACCAAAGCCAGCAAGCCAAGGGCGGGGATAAACAGCCACTCCTTGTCTGGACGATCTGCGACCATCTCTGCCGAGACGATTCGAAAACCCTGCTCCATACCAAGCTTCTCCGCAGCGCTACCGAACTTCACCTGCGTAATCAGCAGCTCTTTGCCTTGCGCCATGGCCTTGACGCCAGAGTTGTCCAGGCGCTCTCGCACGGTTCCTTTATCCCCCAAAGGCAGCAGCACCCCTTTGCGGATGTCTTTGCCGTTCAGGTTGGTGCCCTCAATCCACAGGCGTTTGCTGGTGTTGGCAGGCGCGTCTTCTATCAGCTGACCCATTTCGGCAGCAGGCACGTCTTTGTAAGGCGGGTAGACCATATCCCACCAATAGCCCGGCCTGAACAGGGTGAACGTCACCAACAACAACGCTACGGATTCCCACCAGCGGCTGCGCGTCAAGAAATACCCCTGCGTGGCAGCGGCGAACACCAGCATCGCAATGACGGCACTTCCCGCGGTGAGCAAAAAGTGACCTGGCCCGGTGATGCCAATCATCAGCAACTGGGTGTTGAAGATAAATAGGAACGGCAGGATTGCGGTGCGCATGCTGTAGAAAAACGCAGTGACGCCGGTTTTGATCGGATCCGTCTTTGCAATAGCCGCCGCAGCAAACGAAGCGAGCCCCACGGGCGGCGTGACGTCGGCCATGAGACCGAAGTAGAAAACGAACAAATGCACTGCAATCAGCGGAACGATCAAACCGCTTTGTGCGCCGAGTTCCACAACGACCGGCGCCATCAGCGTCGACACGACGATGTAGTTAGCGGTGGTGGGAAGGCCCATGCCCAAAATCAGGCTGATAACGGCCACCAAAACGAGCATCAGCATCAGGTTGCCGCCTGACAGCAGCTCGACGATCTCGGTCATCACCAAACCGATGCCCGTCAACGAAACCGTCCCAACGATGATGCCAGCTGCTGCGGTAGCTACGCCGATACCGATCATGTTGCGAGCGCCCGCAGCAAGGCCGTCGACAAGATCGACCGCGCCTTGTTTAGCCGCGTTGCCCATCTGCCCGGTGCCCCGGAACAGCGTCAATATAGGTTTCTGCGTGAGCATTACGAAGATGATGAACAGGGTGGCCCAGAAAGCAGACAGTCCTGGCGACATCTGCTCCACCATCAGGCACCAAATCAGCACGACCACCGCTAGCAGGTAATGCAGGCCTGATTTCACTGTGGGGCCTGTTTCTGGCAACTCAAATACAGGAGCGTTCGGGTCGTCCAGCTCCAGTTCAGGCTGACGCGAGCCGAACCACAGCAGGCCAATGTAGGTCGCCAAAAGCGCGACGCCTATGATCCAAATAGCAGCGTCGCCCGCGACATCCTTGATCCAGCCGACGCCGTAATACACCAAGCCGCACAACACAAAAAACCCGGAAACCGTCAAGCCGAGCGATAGCAGCCTAGAACCGCCCGAAGCGGTGGTACGCCGAGGCAGGCCCACCATGTCGGCCTTAAGTGCTTCCAAGTGCACGATGTAGAACAGCGCGATATAGGAAATGATTGCGGGCAGGAAGGCGTGCTTCATGACCTCGATGTACGGAATACCGACGTACTCGACCATCAGGAAAGCAGCGGCGCCCATGACCGGGGGCATCAACTGGCCGTTCACCGAGCTTGACACTTCCACCGCACCGGCCTGATCAGGTCTGTAGCCGACTCGCTTCATGAGAGGAATCGTGAATGTGCCCGTAGTCACCACGTTCGCGATCGACGAGCCCGAGATAATGCCGGTGGCAGCGGACGCCAGCACCGCCGCCTTGGCAGGGCCGCCGCGCATGTGCCCCAAGAGCGCGAACGCGGACTTGATGAAATAGTTGCCGGCACCCGCCTTGTCGAGCAGCGAGCCAAACAGCACAAACAGAAAAATGAACCCGCTAGAGACACCCAGCGCCACGCCAAACACACCCTCTGTGGTCAACCACTGATGACTCATCGTGCGGTTGAGCGACAGGCCGCGATGGGCAATCATGTCGGGCATGTAGCGCCCGCCAAAGGTGTAACCGAGGAACACCAGCGCCACAATCACCATGGGCAGACCGAGCACGCGGCGAGTGGCCTCCAGCAACAGCACCATCCCGACGACGGCGGTGTAGATGTCCATGTCGGTCGGGTTGCCGGGCCGGGTCGCAAGCTCGCGATAAAACAGAAACAGATAGGCGGCGCAGTACGCTGCCACCACCGCCAGCACCCAGTCGGTTACCGGCACCCGGTCACGCGGCGACCGCTGAAACGCCGGGTAAGAGAGAAAGGCCAGAAAAACGGCAAACGCGAGGTGAATCGAACGACTTTCTGTGTCGTTGAAAACAAAAATGCCAAGAACAAACGGCAACGGCGATGCGATCCAGAGCTGGAACAGCGACCAAGCCAGCGCGACGCCGAGCAGGAAAAGGCCCACCGCAGGCCCTGGTGAGCGTCCGCCCAGATCGTTATCAGCGACAAGCTGATTGACGTCAATTTCTGGGGCTGAAGAGGTTTCTTTGGCGGGAGTCATGCGTGTCCTCGCGTATCAATGGAGAAACTAAAAAGCTCTGAGAATTCAGAGCTTTTTTGCAGCGGAACGGCTACGGATTACATCCAGCCTTTTTCCTTGTAGTACTTGACAGCTCCAGGATGCAAAGGCGCGCTCAGACCGTCCTTGATCATCTTCTTCGGATCAAGGTGGGCGAGAGCCGGGTGCAGCTTCTTGAAGTCTTCGAAGTTCTCGAACACCACTTTAACCAGCTCGTACACCGAGGCGTCAGGCACTTTGCTAGAAGTGACCAGCGTGGCCAACACACCATAAGTAGGTGTCGGGTCCGGATTGCCCGCATAGATAGCGCCGGGGATATCAACCTTGGCGTAATAGGGCGCTGTAGCCACCAACTTGTCGACAGCTGGGCCGGTGATAGGCACCAGTTTGGCACCGCAGGTGGTGGTCGGATCCTGGATGTTGGCGGAAGGATGGCCAACGCCATAGATGAACCCGTCGATTTTGTTGTCGCACAGCGCGGCGCCGTGTTCGTCGGCTTTGAGTTCCGATACCAAGCCGAAATCAGAGGTTTTCCAGCCGAGCGCGGCGATCAGCTCGTCGGCGGCGGCACGCGTTCCGGAGCCTGGATTACCGATGTTGAAGCGCTTGCCCTTCAAGTCTTCAATCGACTTGATGTTGGCCTCCTTGCGCGCCAGGATTGTGAACGGCTCCGGGTGAAGCGAAAACACCGAGCGAAGCTCTGTGTATGCACCGTCTTTTTCGAACTGCTTGAGGCCTTTGTAAGCGTTGTACTGCACGTCGGACTGTGCCACTCCGAAGTCGAGCTCCCCGGCACGGATGGTGTTCACGTTGAACACCGAGCCGCCGGTTGATTCGACAGAGCAGCGCAAGCCGTGCTTGGCCCGGTCCTTGTTAACGAGACGGCAGATCGCGCCGCCTGCCGCGTAATACACACCGGTTACACCGCCGGTGCCGATGGTCATGAACTTGGCTTGCGCCACGGCAGAAGGGGCCATCATGGACGCTGCGAGACCCACGCTGGCGGCCAGCATGCTGAGGGAGAACTTGAATTTCATGAAGCTATTTTCCTTTTTTTCTAACAAATTGAAGACGGTGCTGAAATGCCCTTCGGCATCACGGCAGCGCTGCTGCGATCGCTTGGCCGAACAAATCGACGATTTGCTCGAGTTCTGCATCGCTTGCCACGAACGGCGGTGCCAGCAATACGTGGTCACCATCGCATCCATTGACGGTTCCGCCCATGGGGTAAACCATCAAACCTAGGGACATTGCGGATTTTTTGATGCGGGCATGCAGTCGCAGCGAAGCGTCGAACGGCTCCTTGGTAGTTCGGTCGCGCACCAGTTCAACGCCCCAGAAAAAGCCGCGGCCGCGAATGTCGCCCACATTCGGGTGGTCGCCCAGAGCAACGCGCAAGCGCTCACCGAATCGCTCGCCTGCGATTGCCACTCGCTGCACCAAGCCGTCGCGCTCGATCACTTGCTGTACAGCAAGCGCAGCCGCGCAGGCCACCGGGTGCCCCAGGTAGGTATGGCCATGCTGGAAAAATCCGCTGCCCTGGCCCAGAGCCTCGACGATATGCGCCTGCGCTAGCACGGCGCCAATGGCCTGGTAACCACCTCCTAAACCTTTTGCAACCGCTTGAATGTCCGGTACCACGCCCTCTTGCATGCACGCATGCAAGCTACCGGTGCGTCCCATGCCGCACATCACTTCGTCAAGGATCAGAAGGACGCCGTGCCGGTCGCACACTTCACGCACCGCGCGAAAATATCCGGGCACAGGAACCAGCACGCCAGCCGTTGCGCCGCCGATCGTCTCTGCTACAAAGGCGATCACGCTGCCGGCGCCTAGGCGCTCTATCGTGTCATCAAGCTCGCGAGCCAGTCTTTCGCCGTACTGTTCGGGGGTTTCATCGGTGTGTTGCTCGCGATAGGGGTAGCAAGGCGAGACGTGCGTGGCCTCCACCAAAAGCGGCGCGAACGGAGCTCGTCTCCAGGCGTTTCCACCGACCGCTAGCGCGCCGAGTGTGTTGCCGTGGTAGCTCTGGCGGCGCGCTATGAAATGCCGGCGCTCAGGCTGGCCGATTTCGACGAAGTACTGCCGCGCCAGCTTCATGGCCGCCTCCATCGCTTCTGAGCCCCCACTCACGAAATACACGTGGCTGATACCGGGAGGCGCAGTGCGCACCAACTGGTCCGCCAGCGCTTCCGCCACGTCGGTCGTGAAGAAGCTGGTATGCGCATAAGCGAGGCGGTCGATCTGCGCGTGCATGGCAGCGCGCACTTCCGGGTGGCCGTGGCCCAGGCAGGAGACCGCGGCGCCGCCGCAAGCGTCAAGGTAGCGGCGTCCGTCGGCGTCCATGACGTAGACCCCTTCGCCGCCGACGGCGCGAGGCGGCATGGTCTGAAGGTGCCGATGAAAGACGCGCGTTTGTTTGAGCGCAGCCGAAGGAGAGTTCATCTACCAAGTTTAATGTCGGACGGCTATTCAAACAGTTGTCCAACCCACACCCAATGCAACAATCATCAGGAATCGCGCAGAATGTTGTGGGTTTTTCTTGAGCACACCCAGTCGCCGTCCTGAAAGTGGCTGCGCACGCGTGGAATATCTGCCAGGTCACAAAACTCGGACAGTCGGAGCCTGAAAGCACTGCACTAGCATCGCGACATGAGCAAAAGCAAACAACCCCGCCACGTGATTGTCATGGGGGCCGGAATCGTTGGGCTGGCCA
>JBBSRE010000062.1:0-10986 GCA_038243365.1 Burkholderiales bacterium
CCTTGCGCGGCCTCAACGTCAGCATCACCACTACGGCTACAACTGATGAAGAGTGCAAAGCACTTCTCGCCGGTTTCCGCTTCCCTTTCAAGAACTGAGACAGCGTATGGCAAAACAAGCTTTGATCCAGCGCGAACTCAAGCGCGAAAAATTGGTGGCTAAGTACGCCGCCAAGCACGCCGAACTCAAGACGGCGGCGAACAACGCCAAACTGAGTGATGGCGAGCGTGAGGCAGCTCGCATGGAGTTGCAGCAGCTCCCGCGGAACGCGAACCCTACGCGACTGCGCAACCGTTGCGAAATCACCGGTCGTCCTCGCGGCACCTTCCGTCAATTCGGTTTGGGCCGCGCCAAGATCCGTGAACTGGCCTTCGCCGGTGACATCCCCGGTGTCACCAAAGCCAGCTGGTAAGCGAGCAGGAGAACAAACATGAGCATGAGTGATCCCATCGCCGACCTGTTGACCCGAATCCGCAATGCGCAGATGGTCGCCAAGGCCTCCGTTTCTGTGCCTTCTTCCAAGGTGAAGGTGGCCATTGCGCAGGTCTTGAAGGACGAAGGCTATATCGACGGTTTTGAAGTCAAAACTGAAGACGGCAAGTCGCAAATCGAAATTGCACTGAAGTACTACGCTGGTCGCCCGGTCATCGAGCGCATTGAGCGTGTCAGTCGGCCTGGCCTGCGGGTCTACAAAGGTCGTGACTCCATTCCTCAGGTCATGAACGGCCTGGGCGTTGCCATTGTCACCACGCCCAAAGGTGTGATGACCGATCGTAAAGCGCGCGCTACCGGTGTCGGTGGCGAAGTGCTTTGCTATGTGGCTTAAGCCGCGACATTGAGGAGAAACTGAATGTCCCGAGTAGGAAAATCGCCGGTCGCCATCCCCGCAGGTGTGGATGTTTCGATCGCCAACGGTTCTATCAACGTAAAAGGTTCTAGCGGCAGTTTGTCGTTGGCCCAAAACGCGTTGGTGACCATAGAAAACAAGGACGGCAAGCTCAATTTTGCGCCTGCCAATGACAGCCGCCAGGCGAATGCCATGAGCGGAACCCTGCGCCAGTTGGTGAACAACATGGTGGTGGGGGTTACTTCTGGTTTTGAGAAGAAACTGAGTTTGGTGGGTGTGGGTTACAAGGCGCAGGCGTCTGGTTCCAAGCTCAACCTGTCGGTGGGCTTTTCGCACCCTGTCAACAAGGAAATGCCCGAAGGCATTACGGTTGCCACGCCTACGCCCACTGAAGTCGTGATCAAGGGCGCAGACCGCCAGCGCGTTGGACAAATAGCCGCTGAAATCCGCGCTATTCGTCCGCCGGAGCCTTACAAAGGCAAGGGCATTCGCTACGTCGGCGAGCGCATCGTGATCAAAGAGACCAAGAAGAAATAAGAGGCTGCAACATGTTGACCAAAAAAGAGCAGCGCCTTCGTCGGGCACGTCAAACGCGAATCCGCATCGCGCAGCAAGGTGTGGCGCGGCTCGCCGTGAATCGCACCAACCTGCATATTTACGCGTCCGTCATTTCGGAAGATGGCGGGACGATCCTGGCCAGTGCTTCCACTGTCGAGACGGAAATGCGCAAAGAATTGGGTGGTGCTGGCAAGGGCGGCAACGCCAGTGCTGCGCAGGTGATCGGCAAACGCATCGCAGAGCGAGCTAAGGCTGCCGGCATCGAGAAGGTGGCATTTGACCGCGCAGGTTTTGCGTACCACGGACGCGTCAAGGCGCTCGCCGATGCAGCCCGCGAAGCGGGTCTGCAGTTCTAAGCGGAACGGATATAAAAATGGCTAAATTTCAACCCCGAATGCAAAACGACGGTGCCGAAGACGGCATGCGCGAGAAGATGATCGCCGTGAACCGCGTCACCAAAGTGGTAAAGGGCGGTCGAATTCTGGGCTTTGCAGCCTTGACGGTGGTCGGTGACGGTGATGGCCGCGTAGGTATGGGTAAGGGCAAGTCCAAGGAAGTGCCCGCAGCCGTGCAAAAGGCTATGGAAGAAGCGCGTCGAAACATGGTGAAGGTGTCGCTCAAAAACGGCACGATCCATCACCAGGTGACAGGTCACCACGGCGCAGCATTTGTCATGATGGCGCCCGCTCCTAAGGGTACAGGCATCATCGCTGGCGGCCCTATGCGCGCCGTCTTCGAAGTCATGGGAATGACGGACATCGTGGCGAAGAGCCATGGTTCGTCCAACCCTTACAACATGGTTCGCGCTACTTTTGACGCTCTGACCAATTCCACCACGCCCTCGGAAATTGCTTCCAAGCGCGGCAAATCAGTCGAAGACATCTTCGCCTGATCGGAGAATACGCAATGGCTACCCAACAGACCGTGAAGATCCAGCTGGTTCGCAGCCCGATCGGAACCCAGCAGTCCCACCGCGACACCGTTCGCGGCTTGGGTTTGCGCAAACTCAACAGTGTCAGCGAACTGCAGGATAGTCCTGAAGTTCGCGGCATGATCAACAAGATCAGCTATCTGGTCAAAGTCCTCTGAGAGGTAGATGATGGAACTCAACACCATTAAGCCCGCAGCCGGATCCAAGCATGCCAAGCGCCGTGTTGGCCGCGGCATCGGCTCCGGCCTGGGCAAGACCGCAGGTCGCGGTCACAAAGGCCAGAAGTCCCGTTCGGGCGGTTACCACAAGGTGGGGTTTGAAGGCGGACAGATGCCTTTGCAGCGGCGCTTGCCCAAGCGCGGCTTCAAATCGCAAACGCTGAAATACAACGCTGAAGTCACACTCACTGCATTGGCAGAGTTGGGTTTGGCTGAAGTGGACATGCTGGCCCTCAAACAGGCTGGCTTGGTTGGCCAAATGATTAAGGTGGTAAAGATCATCAAGACTGGCGAGCTGACCTCAGCAGTGAAGCTGACAGGTATCGGCGCGACAGCAGGTGCTCGCGCTGTGATCGAAGCAGCTGGCGGCAGCTTGGCTTGAACCATACGGTGACGAAGGACTCTTGTGGCTACTAACGCAGCTCAGATCGCAAAGACCGGCAAGTTCGGCGATTTGCGTCGTCGCTTGGTCTTTTTGCTGCTCGCGTTGGTGGTGTATCGCATGGGTGCGCACATACCTGTGCCAGGAATCGACCCCGGCCAGTTGAAGCAGCTGTTCAATAGCCAGCAGGGTGGCATCTTGAACCTGTTCAATATGTTCTCTGGCGGTGCGCTTTCGCGCTTCACCGTGTTCGCTCTCGGCATCATGCCGTACATCTCTGCGTCGATCATCATGCAACTGATGACCTATGCTGTCCCCACTTTCGAGCAATTGAAGAAGGAAGGCGAGGCCGGTCGACGCAAGATCACGCAGTACACCCGCTACGGAACGCTGGGTCTCGCCTTGTTCCAGTCGCTCGGAATTGCTGTGGCCTTGGAGAGTTCAGCAGGCCTCGTATTGTCGCCCGGCTTCGGCTTTCGTATGACGGCCGTGGTCAGTTTGACAGCTGGTACGATGTTTTTGATGTGGTTGGGCGAGCAGATTACCGAGAGGGGTTTGGGCAACGGCATTTCGATTTTGATCTTCGCAGGCATCGCTGCGGGGTTGCCGGGATCGATCGGTGGTTTGCTTGAGTTGGTGCGGACAGGTTCGATGAGCATTCTGGCTGCCTTGTTCATTGTGTTGGTGGTCTGCGGCATTACGTATTTTGTGGTGTTTGTCGAGCGCGGCCAGCGCAAGATTTTGGTCAATTACGCTAGGCGACAAGTGGGTAATAAGGTGTATGGCGGTCAATCGTCGCACTTGCCCCTGAAGCTTAATATGGCGGGCGTCATCCCGCCGATCTTCGCGTCGTCCATCATCTTGCTGCCTGCCACGGTCGTAAACTGGTTTAGCGCAGGTGAGTCAATGCGCTGGTTAAAAGATATCTCCGGAGCCTTGACGCCAGGACAGCCCATCTATGTGCTGCTGTACGCTACCGCCATCATCTTCTTTTGTTTTTTCTATACGGCTTTGGTGTTCAACAGCCGCGAGACTGCGGACAACCTCAAGAAGAGCGGAGCGTTCATCCCGGGTATTCGACCAGGCGATCAAACGGCTCGGTACATTGATAAAATTCTGGTTCGCTTGACGCTTGCCGGCGCTATCTACATCACATTCGTGTGCCTGTTGCCTGAGTTCATGATTCTTAAGTACAACGTGCCGTTTTACTTTGGCGGAACGTCATTGCTGATCATCGTGGTAGTCACCATGGACTTCATGGCACAAGTACAGAACTACATGATGTCCCAGCAGTACGAATCCTTGTTGAAGAAGGCCAATTTCAAGGGCGGGGCAGGGGTGTAGGTACGAGCGCCGCGCCCTCCCCGGCATTTGCGGCTTTCAGGGCGGAGCGTCATTGCTTCATCATTCAGACGGCGCTTTGTCGCCCATTAACACGGTGCAGTTGGCAGTTGCCGCGCACCAAGACAGGTTCTAGGAGAATCAAAATGAGAGTCTCGGCTTCGGTCAAGAAAATTTGCCGTAATTGCAAGATCATCCGCCGCAAAGGTGTGGTGCGTGTGATCTGCACGGATCTGCGCCATAAGCAGCGCCAGGGTTGAACAGGAAAGCAATAGAGGACGCACATGGCACGTATCGCTGGCATTAACATTCCGCCCCATCAGCACGCTGAGATTGGCTTGACCGCTATTTTTGGCATTGGTCGCACGCGCGCACGCAAAATTTGCGAAGGTTGCGGCATTGATTACGCGAAGAAGATCAAAGACCTCACGGATGGCGATCTCGAAAAAATTCGCGACTACATCGTGCAGTACACCATCGAAGGCGACCTTCGCCGCGAGACGACGATGAACATCAAGCGACTGATGGACATCGGTTGTTACCGTGGTTTCCGTCATCGCCGTGGCTTGCCAATGCGCGGTCAGCGCACTCGCACCAACGCCCGCACTCGTAAGGGTCCGCGCAAAGGCGCGGCAGCGCTGAAGAAATAAAGAGATTGAAAGAACCATATGGCTAAGTCACCCGCCAATAACGCCGCTCAGCGTGTCCGCAAGAAAGTTCGGAAGAATGTTTCTGACGGTATCGCTCATGTGCACGCGTCGTTCAACAACACCATCATCACGATCACTGATCGCCAGGGCAATGCGTTGTCCTGGGCGTCCTCGGGTGGTCAGGGTTTCAAAGGATCGCGCAAGTCGACACCCTTTGCTGCCCAGGTGGCTTCTGAAATGGCGGGTCGCGCTGCCATTGACCAGGGTATCAAGAACCTGGATGTGGAGATCAAGGGCCCCGGCCCAGGTCGTGAGTCCTCGGTGCGCGCATTGGGCGCACTCGGAATCCGGATCACGTCTATTTCGGACGTAACACCTGTTCCGCACAACGGTTGCCGCCCTCAGAAGCGTCGCCGAATTTAATATTCCCAAGCCCACCGCCGCCTGCGACCGTATCCACGCCGCAGGCGGCTCCCGCAATGGTTATTGCGGCAGCTGACATAGAAGGACATTCAAGTGGCACGCTACCTCGGCCCCAAGGCCAAGCTCTCCCGCCGTGAAGGCACTGACCTGTTTCTTAAGAGCGCTCGCCGTTCGATTGCAGACAAGTCGAAGTTTGATTCCAAGCCTGGACAGCACGGACGTACCTCCGGCCAGCGCACGTCCGATTACGGCTTACAGCTGCGCGAAAAGCAGAAGGTCAAGCGTATGTACGGTGTGCTTGAGAAGCAGTTTCGCCGCTATTTCGAAGCTGCCGAGCGCAAAAAAGGCAACACGGGCGCAAACCTGCTGTCGCTCCTTGAGTGCCGCCTTGACAATGTTGTGTACCGCATGGGCTTTGGCTCCACCCGAGCTGAAGCGCGCCAAATGGTTTCGCACAAGGCCATCACCGTAAACGGCCAATCCGTCAATATCGCTTCTTACTTATGCAAGGCGGGAGACGTTGTTGCAGTGCGTGAGAAATCTAAGAAGCAAAACCGCATTCTCGAGGCGCTGCAACTGGCCGCGCAGGTAGGTATGCCGGCTTGGGTCGACGTCAATGCTGACAAGGCCGAGGGCATATTCAAGAAAGTGCCTGATCGCGACGAGTTTGCCGCCGACATCAACGAGTCGTTGATTGTCGAGCTCTACTCCCGTTAAGCCTCGCAAATCTGTTTTGTAATTTATGGTCCCTGCTGCGCGAGGCATCGCGCGGCGGGCGCTTCACCAGCCTTACCGGTGTAACGAGCTGGGGGTATTGAGAGGAAGTCTGCATGCAAACAAATTTGCTGAAGCCCAAAACCATCAACGTTGAGCAGCTTGGCCACAATCGCGCCAAGGTCACGCTTGAGCCCTTTGAGCGTGGCTACGGCCATACGCTCGGCAACGCCATCAGGCGCGTGCTTTTGTCTTCCATGGTTGGCTACGCGGCCACCGAGGTGACGATTGCGGGCGTTTTGCACGAGTACTCTTCCGTTGAAGGGGTGCAGGAAGATGTCGTTAACATTCTCCTGAACCTCAAGGGTGTGGTATTCAAACTGCACAACCGCGACGAAGTGACCTTGAGTCTGCGCAAGGACGGCGAGGGGATTGTTACTGCAAGCGACATTCAAACGCCTCACGATGTCGAGATCGTCAATCCTGATCATGTGATTGCACATTTGTCGCACGGCGGCAAGCTTGATATGCAGATCAAGGTCGAAAAGGGCCGTGGGTATGTGCCGGGCAACCAGCGCCGCCATGCCGACGAGGTCACTAAGTCCATTGGGCGCATTGTTCTTGACGCGTCTTTTTCGCCCGTCAAGCGCGTCAGCTACACGGTGGAGAGCGCTCGCGTCGAGCAGCGCACCGATCTTGACAAGCTGATCGTTGAAATCGAAACCAACGGCGCGGTATCCGCTGAGGACGCAGTGCGCTCGTCGGCCCGCATTCTGGTCGAGCAGCTGGTGGTGTTTGCACAACTGGACGGAGGCGAAATCTCCATGGATGCGCCTGCCGGAGCGCGTAGCAATGCGAGCTTCGACCCGCTCTTGTTGCGTCCGGTTGACGAACTGGAACTCACGGTTCGTTCGGCCAACTGTTTGAAAGCCGAAAACATCTATTACATCGGTGACCTGATCCAGCGCACCGAGAACGAGCTGCTCAAGACGCCTAATTTGGGTCGCAAGTCGCTGAACGAGATCAAGGAAGTGCTGGCATCGCGGGGTCTGACCCTGGGGATGAAGCTGGAGAACTGGCCGCCAGCAGGCCTTGACAAGCGGTAACGCTAAAATACTGCGCTCCCACAAGGGGACGTGCCCGGGCAGTACCTGATACGGCTGCTCGTTTTAACTACATCAAAGGATAAGCACCATGCGCCACGGTCTCGGCCTCCGCAAACTCAACCGCACCAGCTCGCACCGGCTTGCGATGCTGCGCAACATGATGAATTCCATCATCGAGCACGAAGCGATTAAAACCACGCTGCCCAAGTCGAAAGAACTGCGCCGCGTGATCGAACCCATGATCACCCTTGCCAAAGTGGACACTTTGGCCAACCGTCGTCTGGCGTTTGACCGATTGCGCGACCGTAACAGCGTGACCAAGCTGTTTACCGTGCTCGGCCCGCGTTTCAACGCGCGTCCTGGTGGCTATACGCGTATCCTGAAAATGGGTTACCGCGTCGGCGACAATGCGCCTATGGCGTTTGTTGAACTGGTTGAGCGAAGCGAAGATTCTTCTGCGACGCCCGCAGACGCTGATAAATAGGCTATAATTTCTCTCTTACCGCGCGATGGAGCAGTCTGGTAGCTCGTTGGGCTCATAACCCAAAGGTCGGAGGTTCAAATCCTTCTCGCGCAACCAGCTTTAAAACGCCCACCTTTTTTAGGTGGGCGTTTTGCTTTCTGGGGTTTCCATGTCGCTCATTGGCTGTGGACAGCAAATTCAGACGTGCACATGACGCAGAATCTGCGGTTCATGTCTGCTGCTGACCGGTTTGCTGCCCACCACCCCATTTCCCCTGGCTTGATCGCCCTGCAGGGCAACCGTGCCGAGCAGTTGGCGGGCACGGTGCTTGCCTGGATCGCCCGATATCCTCTGGCGCCTTTGGAGCCAGAAGTGGTGCTGGTGCAGAGCAACGGGGTCGCGGAATGGTTTCGCATGGCGATGGCTTCGCACAGTGGAGTTTGCGCGGCCGCGCAGATTGAGTTGCCTGGGCGTTTCCTGTGGCGCAGCTACCGACAAATTTTGGGAGGTGCCAGCGTCCCGTCACGCTCCCCAGTCGACAAGTCCGCGCTGACCTGGCGGCTGATGCGTGACCTGCCTGCACTTGTCGAGCAGCCGGGTTTCGAATCTCTGGCCCACTACTTGCGGCCTCATGAGCCAGAGCGTCTCTGGCAGCTCGCCGGTCGCCTGGCCGATCTTTTCGATCAATACCAGGTGTACCGACCTGACTGGTTGGGCGACTGGGCGACTGGGAACGATTGGCTCGCAGCGCCCCGGCGCAAGGGCGTCTCCGTGCCGCCGGACCAGCTCTGGCAACCCAAACTGTGGCGTGCGATCTTGTCCGGCCTGAGTGCAGAACAGCGTCAAGCCATCCGCCCTCAGATTCATCAACGCGCCTTGGCGGCATTGCGTGGCGAGGCAATCAATGCTGGAGGGCAAGCGACCCAAGAGCGCGTGCAACTGCCGCGCCGCGTGGTGCTTTTTGGCGTGTCGCACGTTCCGCTGCCGCTCCTGGAAATGCTGGCCACGATGGCCAATTATTGCCAAGTGCTGCTGGCCATTCCCAATCCGTGCCGGTTTCATTGGGCCGATGCCATCGACGGGCGGGAGTGGCTGGCCATGGAGCGTCGGCGCCAGCCGCTACGCAACGGCGTCGATCTGGCCGCGCTGCCACTCGAAAGCCTGCACGCGCACGCTCATCCGCTATTGGTCAGCTGGGGGCGGCAGGGGCGCGACTTCGTGCGTCAGCTCGATGCGTTTGACGATGTAGCTGCGGGGACTGAACGGCCCGGCTTGCCCCGGCTTGATCTGTTCGATGAGGATGAGCCTGTCGAAGCGCCTTGGCTATTGCAGGTGCAAAACCGCATTCGCGATCTGGTACCGCTCGCAGAGCATGACCCACGGGCACTTGCGCCGCACGATCGCTCGATCGCCTTTCACAGCGCCCACAGCACTTTGCGTGAAGTAGAAGTTCTGCACGACCGCCTTCTTGAATGGCTCGCTGATCCGCCCGGCGGAGCGCCCCTCGCACCGCGTGACATCGTGGTGATGGTGCCCGACGTCGAGCAATTCGCGCCGGCGATCCGCGCCGTGTTCGGCCAGCTGCGGCCGAGCGATGCGCGCTTTATCCCGTGGGGCATCGCAGACCTCAGCGCGCGTGCCAGCCATCCCCTGGTCGGCGCGCTTGACTGGCTGCTGCGCCTGCCGCAGCAGCGTTGCACGCTGAGCGAACTGCAAGCCCTGCTGGAGGTGCCTGCCATCGCTGCGCGCCTGCACCTGACTGATGAAGATGTGGCGCAACTGGTGGCGTGGATGGCAAACGCCGGCATCCGCTGGGGGGTGGATGCCGCACAGCGCACCCGTTTGAACCTGGGCGCGTGCGGAGCGCAAAACACTGCTGACTTCGGTCTGGAGCGCATGCTGCTGGGCTATGCGGCCGGAGGCGCGAGCTTTGATGACATCGTCGGCTGGGACGACATCGGCGGCCTGGACGCAGAGTTGGCCGGCGTGCTGGCAGCGCTTCTGGCACGGCTGCGCGCATGGGCCGAGTCCGTTCAGCTTGCTGCTACGCCCCTGGAATGGGCCGAACGCTTCCGGGGCCTGGTCGCTGACTTTGCCGAGCCGGTCGATGACGCGGACCGCCAACTGCTGCAGGCGTTGGAGGCGGCGCTGAACGACTGGCTCACGGCTAGCGACGATGCCGCTTTTGATGCTCCAGTGCCGCTAGAGATCGCACGGGAAGCCTGGCAGCAGGCGCTTGATGCACCGCATCTGTCGCAGCGTTTTCGCGCCGGCGGGGTCACCTTCTGCACCTTGCTGCCACTGCGCGCGATTCCGTTTGAAGTGGTGGGCCTGCTCGGCATGAACGATGGCGATTACCCGCGCCGCAGCCCGCGCAGCGACTTCGACCTGATGGCGTTGCCCGGCGCAGCGCGGCCGGGGGACCGCTCGCGCCAGGGGGATGACCGCCAGCTGATGCTCGAAGCGCTGCTGTCGGCGCGGCGGGTGCTCTATATCAGCTGGGCCGGCCACAGCGCACGCGACAACAGCGAGCAGCCGCCTTCGGTGCTGGTCTCGCAGCTACGCGACTACCTCGCCGCCGGATGGGGCGAAGCCGCCTTGATGGAGCGCACCACGCAGCACCCGCTGCAGCCGTTCAGCCGGCGCTACTTTGAAGGCGACGAGGCGCTGTCCACCTATGCCGGTGAATGGCGCGCTGCCCATGAATCCATCGCTCTTGTGGAAGGTGATTCCTTGGTAGAGCCGGCAAACCTGTCGGATGCAGCTTCACCTTCACCTGCACACGTTGCTACGCTGGCCAGGCTGGGCAGCTTTGTGCGCCATCCGGCGCGCAGTTTTCTGCGCGAGCGGCTGGGCGTGGTGTTCGAGCCCGTGGCCGATGAAATCCCGGATGACGAAAGCTTTGCCGTGGCAGGTCTGGAGGGCTATCAGATCGCAGTGGAAGTGCTGGCCTGGCTCGATGCCCTGCCTCGTGATAGCGCTAACGACAACGGCAACGGCAACGGCAACGATCTCGCCGTCACCGATACACCGGACGCCGCCGCGTTGTTGTCCAGCGCTCTGAGCCAGCTGCGCGCTGCGGGGCGCCTGCCCATGGCGGGGCTAGGTGCGCGTGCGCAGCAGGCGTTGTTTGACGAACTGCTTCCGGTGGCGGCGGCTTGGCAAGTGCAACAGCACATCTGGCGCGAACCGGCGCCCCGCGTGCGGGTCAACGTGTCGCCTAGCGGAAGCGCAGCAACTCCTGATTTGATAGCTGGTCGCGCTTATGGAGTAAGCCTTGAAGGCCAAATCTTCTCTGAAAATGTGAGCCCCGTTGTGCTCGACGACTGGATAGAGCCGCTGCGCTGCGCTGC
>JBBSRE010000063.1:0-10928 GCA_038243365.1 Burkholderiales bacterium
GTCTCCGTGCTGCAACCACTGGAACGCATCGGTATTGACGACGTGCACGCGCGGGTCGGACAGCGCATGGCCATTGAGCCGCGCCAGTGTTTCGTTGCTGGTGAACAGCGCTGTCATGGCCGGGTCCAACTCCACCAGCGTGACCGATTCCACCGACGGGTATTTGAGGATTTCGCGCACCGCCATGCCGTCGCCGCCGCCCAGCACCGCCACGCGCTTGGGCGCGCCGTGCGCGGCCATGGCGGGGTGCACCAAGGCCTCGTGGTAGCGGTATTCGTCGCGCTCGGCGAACTGCAGATTGCCGTTCAGGTACAGCCGGTGCCCGGCGCTGCCGTTCGTCACCACGATGCGCTGATAAGGCGAGGCACCGGTAAAAACAATCCTGTCTTGGTAGAAGCGGTCTTCTGCAAACCGTGTGACGTGCTCGGCGCCCCACAGGCCAGCCGCCAGCAGAACAATCACGCCGGCGCAGGCCCCGGCGTGCGCGCCAAAGCGGCGCAGCTCGCCGCGAAACAGCCACAGCGCCCACACCGCCACCAGCGCGTTGAGCAGTCCAAACAACAGCCCGGTGCGAATCAACCCCAGGTGCGGCACCAGCAGAATCGGAAACGCCAGCGACACCGCCAGCGCACCCAGGTAGTCGAACGTCAATACCTGCGAGACCAGGTCTTTCAGCGCCACGTTGCGCTTCAAAATGCGCATGACCAGCGGAATCTCCAACCCCACCAGCGTGCCTACCACCAGCACCATGCCGTAGAGCAGCACCCGAAACGCGCCGGGTGTGTAGGCGTGGGCCAAAAACAGCAGCGCCGGCAGCGAGCCGCCAATCAGCGCCACCATCAACTCGATGCGCAAAAAGTGCGCCGGCAACTGCCGCTCAAAGTAACGCGACAACCAGGAGCCCACGCCCATGGCAAAGAGATAGGTGCCAATGATGGTGCTGAATTGCAGCACCGAATCGCCCAGCAGATACGACGCCAGAGCGCCCGCCGCCAGCTCGTACAGCAGCCCGCAGGCGGCCACCACGAAGACGCTGGCGAGCAGGGCGATTTCGATGGGACGGGGGGTGTGTGCTCCGGGCACAAGCACGTCGTCTGCCTTGGCGTGCGTCATGGTGTCAGGCTCTGGGCAGGGGAGTCGCCAACCTGTTGCACTCTATATTTCATAGCTAAAAATGCGTTTGGGACGGCCTGCATAACTCCTCACGGCGTGTGATGACGGTGCTAGGACGATCTCTTGGTTTGTAAAGCACGCCTTGCATCCCGTCCCCATCCGCGCTACACGCACTCGCGAAGCGTTGTACAGCACATGCGTGGGTGTATGCGGCAACGACCAGTTCAGTCGAGATTTTAGGGTGGGCGGCAGCGAGCGCCTTGCTTTCACCGCGGCTGCATTGCCTGCGCGCTGGTAATGGACAGCGACCAAGCTTGACGGTGGCACTCGCGGACAACGGCTGAGCCGCCTGACCTGGTAGTCGTTCTTTTCGCAAAGCGTTAGGGCAGAGCGGGCCGCGACCGGGTGAATATGAAGTTTGTGGCATGGCGGGTGATCACGTCGGTAGCAATCAGGCGCACCAGCAGAACCCGTACCCGCTGCGGCTGTCGTTGACGGCAGCTTCGCCGGCTTCCTACGCGGCTTTGATTGCCTTTGCCGGCTCCCGTTGCCCGTTGCCCGTTGCCCGTTGCCCGCACGTATGCACGGGTTGCGCTTAGCATCGTAAGACGCCAGCATCTGGCTTATCGCTCGGTGCGAGAGCGTTCTCGCGTACTCACCTGCAGTGAGGCAGCTGCCTTCGACAGGGCGCCGCAGGGAACCCCCGCGGCATCGCATCTGTCCGACAACGCACCGGCGCCACGCCTGCTGCCCGTGCTGGCGTTTTCGACGTACACCGGATGTCAAGGCCAAGAAAGTACCACCACATCCCTATGACCCTCTCCACATCTTCTCGCATCTTCTGCGACGCCGACGCGCATTACTTGCGTGAGGGAACGCATGCGCGCCTGTACCAAAGCCTGGGCTGCCACCTAGATCCGGACCCCAAAAGCGGCGCACATTTCGCCGTGTGGGCACCGAACGCAGCCTCTGTCAGCGTCATCGGTGACTGGAATGGCTGGCAGGCCGAGGAGGCCGATGTGCTACAGCCGCGTGACGATTCGACCGGTGTGTGGGAAGGCCATTGCCCCGGCGCGCACCATGGCGCGGCCTACAAATACCGCATCGTCTCGCAGCAGGGTGGGCAGGTGCTGGAAAAGGCGGATCCGCTGGCGTTGTACAGCGAAGAAGCGCCGGCCACGGCGTCAAAGGTGTGGTCGCTGGAGTACGAATGGCAGGACGCCGACTGGATGGAGACCCGTGCGCCGCGCAACGCGCTGGACGCCCCGATGTCGATCTACGAGCTGCACCTCGGCTCATGGCGACGGCATGACAACCAACTGCCCAACTACCGCGATCTGGCGCCGCAAGTGGCCGACTACATGGTCGACATGGGCTTCACGCACGTGGAGCTGATGCCGGTCACCGAGCATCCTTTCTACGGCTCCTGGGGCTACCAGACCACCGGTTATTTCGCTCCCACGTCGCGCTATGGCACACCGCAAGATTTCATGTACTTCGTCGATGTGCTGCACCAGCGCGGTATCGGCGTGCTGCTCGATTGGGTGCCGTCCCATTTTCCGACCGATGCGCATGGGCTTGCAGCCTTTGACGGCACACACCTTTATGAACACAGCGATCCGCGCCAGGGCTTTCATCCGGAGTGGCACTCGGCCATCTTCAACTACGGCCGTTCTGAGGTGCGCAGCTTTTTGACCTCGTCAGCCATTTTCTGGCTCGACAAGTACCACATTGACGGCTTGCGTGTGGACGCCGTGGCATCGATGCTGTACCTGGACTACGCGCGGCGCGAGGGCGAATGGATCCCCAATAAGTGGGGCGGACGCGAGAACCTGGAAGCGGTCGACTTCCTGCACGAACTCAACCGCGCCGTGTACCGCGAGCACCCGGACACTTTCACCGTGGCCGAGGAATCAACCTCCTGGCCGATGGTCTCGCGCCCGATCGAAATGGGTGGCCTGGGCTTTGGCATGAAGTGGACCATGGGCTGGATGCACGACACGCTCGCCTACATGGAGGAAGACCCGGTGAACCGGCGCTATCACCATCACAAGCTAACCTTCGCTGCGGTTTACGCTTTCTCCGAAAACTTCGTCCTGCCGCTCTCGCACGACGAGGTGGTGTACGGCAAGGGCTCACTCATCAACAAGATGCCGGGTGACGACTGGCAGCAGTTCGCCAACCTGCGCGCGATGTACGGCTACATGTGGGCGCACCCCGGCAAGAAGTTGCTGTTCATGGGTGGTGAGTTTGCGCAGCGGCGTGAATGGACGCACGAAGGTCAGCTCGAGTGGGGGGTCTGTGACGAGAAGTTCCACGGCGGCGTGCAGCAGATGCTTCGCGAGCTCAACCGCACCTATTGCGCCGAGCCCTCGCTGCACGAACTGGACTTCAGCGCGGAAGGGTTTGAGTGGGTTGAGCCCAATGACGACGCCATGAGCGTGTTCGCCTTCCTGCGCCGCTCGCGAACGGGTGCGCCACTTTTGGTGGTGTGCAACCTGACGCCGGTGCCGCGCGACAACTATCTCCTGGGTGTGCCGAAAGGGGGCATCTGGCGCGAGTTGTTCAACACCGATGCCCAGAAATACGGCGGCTCCGGCTGGGGCAACCTGGGCGATATCGAGGCCGCGCCGGTGCGCTCGCACGGCCAAGCGCAATCGCTCAACCTGAGCCTGCCGCCGTTGTCCACGATCATCTTGAGGCCTGAACCGCATGTCTAAATCAACACCGAACGCACCTGACAGTGCAGACACCAAAAAAGGCGCGACCAAGAGCGCACCCCCGGCCAAGATCGCCATGGCTGCTGTAGCGAAGGAAGCCACAAAAGCCGCCAAGGCCACGAACGCCGCAAACACGGTCATGCCCTCCGAATCGTCTGCAGCAAACAAGGTCGGCGCCGCCACCCAGCGCGGAGCCGGCTTGATTGACGCGGCCGGCCGGTTGGCGCCAGTGCCTCCGGGCGCCATCGACAGCGCCGATGGCCGTTATCGCGCCGTCATAGATGCCGTATTGCCGTGCGTAGACAGCGGGCGTTTCGCGGTCAAGCGCGTGGCCGGTGACAAAGTGCAGGTCACGGCGCATTGCTTCACCGACGGGCACGATGCCTTGCGCGTGATGCTGGCCTGGTGGCGAGAAGGCGATGCCGACAGCGCCTGCCATGAGGTGCCGATGACGCTGCGCTACAACGACGAGTGGCTGGCCGATTTCACGCCTCCGACTCCTGGTCGCTACGCCTACAGCGTGTTCGCGTGGGTCGATGCCTTCGATTCCTGGCACCATGAATTGGTGCGCCGGGTCGATGCGGACGACATCCGGTTGGCGGCCCGCACGGGCTCACTCGACATCACGGCCGCGGCCGAGCGCGCCAGTGGCGAGGATCGCTCGGCACTCTTGCAGTGGGCAGGTACGCTGGAAGCAGAAGCCATGGCCAGCAACATGGACGCGACCGAACTCAAGGCGCTGGCGCTGGACGAGGAACTGACGGCCGTGGCGCAGCGCTACCCTGACCGGCGCCAGCAGACGCGCTTTGGCGCCACTCTGCCACTCATCGTCGACCGCGAACGCGCACGCTTCAGTGCCTGGTACGAGCTTTTCCCGCGCTCTGCTGGCAGCGTCGAAGGCTTGCATGGCACGTTCAAGGACGTGCAGGCACGCCTGCCAGTCATCGCCGGCATGGGATTTGACGTGCTGTACCTTCCGCCCATCCACCCGGTCGGTCGCGAGCAGCGCAAGGGCAAGAACAACGCGCTGGTGACTGAGGAAGGCGACGTCGGAAGCCCGTGGGCCATTGGCGCGGTGGAAGGGGGCCACAAGGCCATCCTGAAAGAGCTGGGCACGGCAGAGGATTTCCGTGCACTGGTGGCTGCGGCGCAGGAGCAAGGGCTAGAGATCGCGCTCGACATCGCGTTCCAGTGCGCGCCGGACCACCCGTACGTGAAAGAGCACCCGGCCTGGTTCAAATGGCGCCCCGACGGCAGCGTGCAATACGCCGAGAATCCGCCCAAGAAATACCAGGACATTTATCCTTTCAACTTCGAGAGCGATGACTGGCAAGCCTTGTGGCTGGAACTCAAGAGCGTACTGGACCACTGGATTGACGAAGGCGTGCAGATCTTCCGCGTTGACAACCCGCACACCAAGGCCTTTGCGTTCTGGGAATGGGCCATCACGGAGATCAAGCGGGAGCATCCGGGTGTGATCTTCCTGGCCGAAGCCTTCACGCGGCCCAAAGTCATGCACCGCTTGGCCAAGCTGGGGTTTTCACAGTCCTACACCTATTTCACTTGGCGCAACGACAAGGAAAAGCTAACCGAGTACTTCACCGAGCTGGCGCAGGGACTGGGGTGCGAATACTTTCGCCCGAATGTGTGGCCTAACACGCCCGACATCCTGCATGAGCAGCTGCAAGGCGGCCACGAAGCCATGTACAAGGCGCGCATGGTGCTGGCCGCCACGCTGGCCGCGAGCTACGGCATCTACGGGCCCGCCTACGAGTTGCTGCAGTATTTGCCGCGCAATTCCGGCAGCGAGGAGTACCTCGACTCGGAGAAATACCAGTTGCGGCACTGGGACTGGTCGCCTGAGGCCGGTCTGCGGCCCTTCATCACGCGCATCAACAGGATTCGGAATGCCAATCCGGCACTGCACGCAAACCGCAGCCTGCGCTTCCTGCCGATCTCGAACGACCAGCTCATTGCGTACGCCAAGCAATCTGACGATGGCGCCAACGTGGTGGTGACGGTGGTCAACCTGGACCCGCACCAGACGCATTCCGGCTGGCTTGAACTGGACCCTGCCAGCATTGGCGTAGAACCTGACCAGCCGTTCCAGATGCACGATCTGATCAGTGACCAGCGCTTCGTCTGGCAGGGTCCACGCCACTTCGTCGAGCTTGATCCGCAGCGCGTGCCGGCTCACGTGATGGTGGTTCGCAGGCGCTTGCGCAGCGAGCAGGATTTTGATTCTTACCGATAAACAGAACAATACAGAAGGCAGAAAATAATGAACGCACCCGTGCCGGCACTGGCGCTCGAAACGATCGAGATCGACACCTCCGGCGATCCGACTTGGTACCGCGATGCGGTGGTCTATCAGCTCAACGTCAAGGCGTTCTCGGATTCCAATGGTGATGGCGTCGGCGACTTCAAGGGCGTCACGGCGAAGCTCGATTACGTCAAGGATCTGGGCGTCAACACCATCTGGCTCATGCCGTTCTATCCGTCGCCCCTGCGCGACGACGGCTATGACATATCGGAGTACGAGGACGTGCATCCTCAGTACGGCACGCTGGACGACTTCCGCGAGATGCTGCATGAGGCGCACCAGCGCGGCCTGCGCGTGATCACCGAACTGGTCATCAACCACACGTCCAGCGATCACCCGTGGTTCCAGGCGGCGCGCAATGCGCCCCAAGGCTCGGCCGAGCGCGACTTCTACGTCTGGAGCGACACGGATCAGTTGTACCAAGGTACGCGAATCATCTTCACCGACACCGAGAAATCCAACTGGAGCTGGGATCCGGTAGCCAAGCAGTATTACTGGCACCGCTTCTTCAGCCACCAGCCGGACCTCAACTTCGACAACCCTCGCGTGCTCGAAGAGGTGCTCCGCACCATGCGCTTCTGGCTCGACATGGGCGTGGACGGTTTCCGGCTCGACGCCATCCCCTACCTGGTGGAGCGTGACGGCACCAGCAACGAGAACCTGCCCGAGACGCACGACGTCATCAAGAAGATTCGCGCTGCCATTGACGCCGAGTACCCGGGGCGATTGTTGCTGGCCGAAGCCAATATGTGGCCCGAGGACGTGCGCGAGTACTTCGGTGACGGCGACGAATGCCACATGGCGTATCACTTCCCGTTGATGCCGCGCATGTACATGGCGATCGCGCAAGAGGACCGCCATCCCATCGTCGAGATCCTGCAGCAGACGCCCGAGATTCCAGAGGGGTGCCAGTGGGCCATCTTCCTGCGCAACCACGACGAACTCACGCTTGAGATGGTGACCAACCGCGAGCGCGACTACATGTACAACACCTATGCGGCGGACAAGCAGGCCCGCATCAACCTGGGTATTCGCCGCCGGCTGGCGCCGCTGATGGACAACGACAAGGACCGCATCAAGCTGATGAACAGCATGTTGCTGTCGATGCCCGGCTCGCCCATCATTTACTACGGCGACGAGATCGGCATGGGCGACAACGTCTTTGTCGGCGATCGCAACGGTGTGCGCACACCGATGCAATGGAACTCCGACCGCAACGCCGGCTTTTCCCGCGCCGACCCGCAGCGCCTTTACCTGCAGCCCATCATGGATCCCATGTACGGCTATGAATCGATCAACGTCGAAAGTCAGTTGAGAGACAACAGCTCGCTGCTGCACTGGACACGCCGCATGCTTGCAGTGCGCAAGACCAGCCGCGCTTTTGGCCGCGGGCAGAGGGTTTTCTTGAAGCCTGGCAACCGCAAGATCCTGGCCTACATCAGCGAACATGGCGACGACAGCATTCTGTCGGTCTTCAATCTCTCGCGCGCAGCGCAGCCGGTGGAGCTGGACTTGTCGGCCTACGCCGGCCGCGTGCCGGTCGAAATGCTGGGCCGTACCGCCTTTCCGCCCATCGGTGAACTGCCCTACCTGCTGACCCTCCCTTCTTACGGCTTCTACTGGTTCAAGCTTTCGTCCGAAGCCGCCATGCCTATCTGGCACGAGGAAGGCGTGGCCTTGCCCGATCGCCCGGTGCT
Organism: Burkholderiales bacterium; assembly: GCA_038243365.1. Classification (GTDB taxonomy): domain Bacteria; phylum Pseudomonadota; class Gammaproteobacteria; order Burkholderiales; family Burkholderiaceae_C; genus Simplicispira. The sequence goes on from JBBSRE010000063.1 coordinate 7,854, forward strand.
GGTGTTGTTCGACGGCTGGACCAGCCTGTTCCGGGATCGCGTCATGCCGTGGCGCATCGGCATGGCCGAGCGCCTGCGCACCCAGTTCGAGTCCGACGCCCTACCGCGACACATTGAAGTGCAACGCTGGTACGCCACCAAGGGGCATCCCATCAAGCGCGCCCGAATGCTCGATCAATGCATCTGGCAAGACGGCGATGCGAGCTGGCTGTTGCCGATCCTGGAAATTCAGGGGCCGCCGGAATCGGCCCTGTACTTCATGCCGCTGGCGCTCGCCTGGGAGGACTCTGAGGAAGAGCGCATGAAGAGTCTGGAGCCCGCCGCAGTGGCCAAGGTGCGGCAGCAGGCCAACGTGGGCGTCATGGGCGACGCATTCTTTGACGAACGGTTCACCCATGCTGTGGTGCGCGCCATTGCCCGGGACACCAAAGTCGACACGCAGGACGGGCAGCTCAGCTTCGTGCCGACGACGCAAGGCCGTACGCTTGATCTGGCCGAAATGGACGCCTTATCGGTCAGCAGGCCGAGCCCGGTCAGCAGCAATACGGTTGTCACCGTCGGCGAGGCCTTGTTCTTCAAGGGCTATCGGCAGCTGCGTGTGGGCATCAACCCCGAGGCCGAAGTCGGCCGCTTCCTGACAGAAAAGGCGGCGTTTCCCCATTGCGTGCCGGTGCTCGGTTCGATCGAGTACACCGCCAAAGACGGTCGACACATCACGCTGGGCCTGCTGCAAGCCTATGTGTCGAATCAGGGAGACGGCTGGGCGTACACGATGGACTACCTCGCGCGTTTCCTGAGCCAGTTGCGCGATGGTAACGACCTGAATGCGCCCGATGTCCACGGCGTGTTCGTCTCGTTGATGCAAGTGCTGGGGAAGCGCACCGCCGAACTGCACAGCGCGCTGGCGCTGCACACCGGCGACCCTGCGTTCGACCCTGAACCGCTCACGGCGCCAGAGGTGGAGCGCCTGCGCGAACATGCGCGCGGCGAAGCCAATACCACCTGGGAGCTGCTGCGCACCAGCCTGCCCACTCTTCCGGCCGCCGTGCAGGACGATGCGCGGCGTGTGCTGGAGCGCCAAGCCGAGGTGCTGGAGCGCATCGATGCGCTGCAGGTCGAGGGGAAAACCGGACTTTGCACGCGCTTTCACGGTGACTACCACCTGGGCCAGGTGCTGGTGTCGAACCACGACTTCGTGATCATCGATTTCGAAGGCGAACCTGCACGCAGTTTTGACGAAAGGCGTGCCAAGGGTTCGCCGCTGCGCGACGTCGCCGGCATGTTGCGCTCCTTTAATTACGCACGCTGGAGTGCACTGCGACAGCAGGCCCAGAATGCGGAGGAACTGAACCGACTGGATGCGGCCGCACGCGACTGGGAACAGCAAACACGTGCTGCATTCCTGGCAGGCTATGGCAGTATGGTCGCTGCAGACGCGGGGGTAGATGGACCACTTCTCGAACTCTTGGAGCTGGAGAAGGCCTGCTATGAACTGCGTTATGAACTGGGCAACCGCGCTGACTGGGTGACCGTGCCGCTGCTCGGCATCCTCGCGCTGCTCGATCGCGGTGCGAGCCGCTGATTCACGGAAAAAACACCATGGAAAACTTTGTCATTAGCGCGGAGCCACTGCGCGCGTTTCTCTACCAGATCGGCGCCTTTCTGCCGCGCTTGCTTCTGGCGATAGTGGTCGTCATCGCTGGTTGGCTGATCGCCAAGCTGGTGCGTTTCGCGGTGGTGAAAGCGCTGCGCGCCATCAACTTTCACGTGCTGACGGAACGTGCAGGCATTGATAACTTCCTGCGCCAAGGCGGAACAACTGCGGACGCTAGCGCGGTTTTTGGCCTGCTGGCGTACTGGCTCGTCATCCTGTCCGCCCTGCTGATTGCCTTCAACGGGCTGGGCCTGACCTACATCACCGATCTTCTGGGGCGCGTGGTCTGGTTCGTGCCCAACGTGTTTGTGGCACTGTTGATTCTGGCTTTCGGCTCGTACTTTGCGCGATTTGTTGGCGACGCGGTGACCACATACGGTCGGAACGTGAACCTGCAGGATGCGCACTTTCTGGGCAAGCTGGCCCAGTACGCCATCCTGATATTCGTAGTGCTGATTGCGCTCGATCAGGTCAAGATCGGCGGCGACATCGTTCGCCAGAGTTTCCTCGTGATCCTGGCGGGCGTGGTCTTCGCGCTGGCCCTGGCTTTCGGTCTTGCCGGAAAGGAATGGGCCGCCGAGCGCATACAGCACTGGTGGCCGCGCGAGCGCCAGCTCAATGCTGATCCGGCGAAGCCCGCAAGCGGCTGGCACCGGGACGCCGAATGAACCGGCACGACGCCATCACCGCCGTCTGGCCCGGTCACCATTACCCGCTGGGCGCCACCTGGGACGGCCAAGGCGTTAATTTCGCCCTCTTCTCTGAACACGCTACTGGCGTGGAACTGTGCATCTTTGACGACAACGGCCGCCACGAGCGCCAGCGCATCAGCTTGCGCGAGCGCACCGATCACGTCTGGCACGGCTACCTGCCGCAAGCCCGCCCCGGCATGGCGTATGGCTACCGCGTTCACGGACCCTACAAGCCTGAGGAGGGCCACCGCTTCAACCCCAGCAAACTGCTCGTCGATCCGTACGCCAAGGATCTCGTGGGGAACCTGCGCTGGTCAGACGCGCTCTTCGGATACACCGTGGGCAGCAAGCGTGAGGACTTGAGCTTGGACAAGCGTGACAGCGCTGCCTTCATGCCAAAGGGGCGTGTGCTGGAGACCGCCTTCACTTGGGGCGATGATCGTCCCCCGAACGTGCCTTGGCAGGACACGGTGATTTACGAGCTGCACGTTCGCGGCTTCACCATGACGCATCCCGACGTGCCTGAGCATCTGCGTGGAACGTATGCAGGCCTGGGCTACGCGCCCATCGTCGACTACATCAAACGACTGGGCGTGACGACGGTCGAGCTACTGCCAGTGCATGCCTTTCCCAATGACCGCTACCTGGCCGACAAGGGACTGCAAAACTATTGGGGCTACAACTCGCTGGCTTTTTTCGCGCCGGAGATGCGCTACTGCGCTTCGGGCA
>JBBSRE010000064.1:0-10883 GCA_038243365.1 Burkholderiales bacterium
CCTGCTCGAGCGACACGCCTGGCGCGGGGACGCGGTCCACGTGGGCATCCACACCGCCGTTGCTGGACGCCTGCTGCTCCACCCGCTGAGCCCGGTAGCCGGGCGTGTTCATGTTGGCAATGTTGCCTGCCGAGACGTCCAGCCGCAGCTGCGCGGCGGACAGGCCGGATTGGGCGATAGAGGCAAGGCTGGACATGGAAACTCCTGGCGGGGGTAAACGAGCGCGGTTGCAACGCATTGTGTGTTGCTCAGCGGTTCCGGGCAAGCGGGGCGCATTAGCGCGTTCCCGGCACTGCCGCATGCGCCTCCCGCAGGCACTCCGCAAACGCCTGCGCCGCGCGCGTGGGCTGGGGCGAGCGGCGCAGCACGCTGACGAACTCGCAGGCATAGAAAAACAGCTCCGGGCGGAGGGCGCGCATCTGGCCACGGCGCTCGAAGGCCTCGGCATAGTGCCCGGGCAAAAATCCCAGATAGCGGCCCGAGAGGATCAGCGTGGCGATGGATTCCTGGTCAAAGCCCGTGGCCTTGCGCGGCAGCCGCGCGCGGTGGCCCAGGTCCATGTTGGGCGAGTGGTAGCCCAGTCCGGCGAATGGCCAGGCGCGTAGACGCTCCCAGGTCAGCGCTGCGTCGTTCTCCGCCGGGCTGAACAATGCATGCGCCGCGCTGCAGTACAGCTGCATGGTCTCGTTGAACAGCGGCTCGTACACCAGGCTTTGCGACGTGCGGTGCGCAGGGATGATGCCCAGCTGAAAGCGCCCGTCCATCATCCCGCGCTCTATCGCGGGGATGCCCGCCACGTGCAGGTGCAGCCCCACGGCGGGCGCCCGCTCATTGAACAAGGCAATCGCCGCGCCGATGTGCGCTGCCGGGTTGCTGGCGGTCTTGTCGAACACCGCCACGTCGAGCTGCCCGCCCATGCGGTGGTGGATATCGTCGATGCTGCTGCGAAATGCGTCCACGCTGGCGAGCAGGCGCAAGGTTTCGTCGTACACGCGCTGGCCTTCGGGCGTGAGCGCAAAGCCGGCCCGGCCACGCCGGCACAGCGTGAGGCCCAGCCGGATTTCCAGGTCCTTGATGTGGCGGCTCACCGTGCTGGTGGCGATGTTGAGCTCCAGCTCGGCCGCCGCCATGCCGCCGCACTCGGCCACCGCCTTGAAAACCTGCAGCAAGCGCAGGTCCATATCGGCCAGCTGGCCGAGCACGGCGCGCTTCCTAGGCTCAGGGGGTTCAGAGACAGGTTTCACTTGCAGAAATCCTCAAGTAAACAGAGCCAGTGGGTGCTTTACGGGATTATCTGGCACGTCAACAATGACTGGATCCAGCCGCAGGTCGGCATGTTTCCCTTCACGGTCCACGCACAGGAGTTCCCGCCATGACGCTCGCGCACGCCCCTTCTTCTATTGCAACTGAACACCAGTCGGCTAAACCGGCTGGATCGCCAGGCGATGCCATGCCCGCAGGTCGGCTCGACGCCGCGTGGCTGGACGCGCACTGGATGCCCTACACCGCCAACCGACAGTTCAAGGCCAACCCGCGCATGGTGGTGGGAGCGACGGGCGCCTACTACCAAGATGCTGAAGGCCGCAAGATTTTTGATGGTCTTTCAGGCCTGTGGTGCAGTGGGCTGGGCCATGGCCGACGCGAGATCGCCGAAGCCATTGGCCGCCAGGCAATGCAACTCGATTACGCGCCCGCGTTCCAGTTCGGTCATCCGCTTTCTTTCGAGCTGGCCAACCGCATCAAAGGCCACATGCCCGAAGGCCTCGACTACGTGTTCTTCACGAGCTCGGGGTCCGAGGCCGCCGACACTTCGCTCAAGATGGCGCGGGCCTATTGGCGCGCCAAAGGTCAGGCCAGCAAGACGCGGCTCATCGGGCGCGAAAAGGGTTACCACGGCGTGAACTTTGGTGGCATTTCCGTGGGCGGCATTGGCGCCAACCGCAAGCACTTTGGGCAGGGCATCGAGGCGGCGCACCTGCCGCACACCCAGCCAGCAGCGGGCTCGTTCCACAAGGGCATGCCGCCCACCGGCAAGGAGTTGGCGGACCGCCTGCTCGACCTCATCACGCTGCACGATGCGAGCAACATCGCGGCCGTGATCGTGGAGCCGTTCTCCGGCTCGGCCGGTGTGGTGGTTCCGCCCGAGGGCTATTTGCAACGCCTGCGCGAGATCTGCACCCAGCACCACATCCTGCTCATCTTCGACGAGGTCATCAGTGGCTTTGGCCGCTCGGGCGCCTGGACCGGCGCGGAGCGTTTTGGCGTCACGCCCGACATCCTGAACTTTGCCAAGCAGGTCACTAACGGCGCGCAGCCGCTGGGCGGCGTGGTGGCCACCAAAGAGATCTACGACACCTTTATGGCAGCGGGCGGGCCCGAATACCTGCTGGAGCTGCCGCACGGCTACACCTACTCGGCTCACCCGGTCACTTGTGCTGCCGCGCTGGCCACGCTCGACCTGCTGGAAGCTGAAGATGCTCCGGCCCGGGTGCGCGCACTGGAGCCGCATTTCGAGACGGCAGTGCACAGCCTGAAGGGCGTGCGCCATGTCGCCGACATCCGCAACTTCGGCCTGGCCGCGGGATTCACCATTGCTGCGCTGCGGGGCGAGCCGGCACGCCGCCCTTATGAGATCGCCATGCATTGCTGGAAGCAGGGCTTTTATGTGCGCTACGGCGGCGACACCATTCAGTTGGCACCGCCCTTCATCAGCGAGAAGGCCGAGATCGACCGTCTGGTCGCAGCACTGGGCGAGGCGCTTGAGGCGACGGCATAATTTTGCTATTATTTATATAGCTAATTGCGCTTTCCTATCAAGCGCTGCAGGCTGAAATGACCTGATTTCCACCTGCGATGCTCGGTCGCCAGTGGGTGAAACAGTTTCGCCCTGGGCGCGCTTTGCCTTACGCAGAAGCTCCAAATACCGACGCCTACAATTGTCTGGCGCTTATGCGAGCGACTGCGTCAAGCCTGTGGCGGACCCCGGCGCGCGGCTGCACGCTACCGCTGGAGAAGTCTGATGTCCGATAGCCCCCACAACCCGCCAGTCGATAAACGTGCCCTGCTGCGCACGGCTGCCCTCGAGTACCACGAGTTTCCCAAACCGGGCAAGATCGCCATCGCCGCGACCAAGCAGTTGGTCAACCAGCTCGACCTGTCGCTGGCGTATTCACCCGGTGTCGCTGCACCGTGCGAAGAAATCGTCAAAGACCCGGCAGCAGCGTTCCGCTACACCAGCCGGGGCAATCTGGTGGGGGTCATCACGAACGGCACCGCCGTGCTGGGCCTGGGTGATATCGGTGCGCTGGCCAGCAAGCCGGTGATGGAAGGCAAGGCCGTCCTGTTCAAGAAGTTCTCGGGCATCGATGTGTTTGACATCGAAATTGACGAGAAGGACCCTGAGAAGCTGGTCGAAATCATTGCCGCGCTGGAGCCCACCTTTGGCGGCATCAACCTTGAAGACATCAAAGCGCCCGATTGCTTCTACGTCGAGCGCAAGCTGCGCGAGCGCATGAACATCCCCGTGTTCCACGACGACCAGCATGGCACGGCCATCGTGGTGGGCGCGGCCATTCTGGGTGGCCTCAAGGTAGCGGGAAAGCGCGCGGAAGACATCAAGCTGGTGACCTCCGGCGCGGGTGCCGCTGCGCTGGCCTGCTTGGGTTTGCTGGTCAAGCTGGGCGTGCGGCGGGAAAACATCTGGGTGACCGACCTGGCGGGTGTGGTCTATGAAGGGCGCACCGAGCTGATGGATGAGGACAAGCGCCACTATGCGCAGCCCACCGAGCTTCGCTCGCTGTCGCAGGTCATCGTCGGTGCCGACGTTTTTCTGGGCTTGTCTGCCGGTGGTGTGCTCAAGCAAGACATGGTGCGCGGCATGGCGGCGCGCCCGCTGGTCTTTGCGCTCGCCAACCCCAATCCCGAGATCGCGCCCGAGGATGTGAAAGCGGTGCGCGATGACGCCATCATCGCCACCGGCCGCACCGATTACCCGAACCAGGTCAATAACGTTCTGTGCTTCCCGTACATCTTTCGGGGTGCACTGGATTCAGGTGCAACCACCATCACATTGGAGATGGAAATCGCGGCGGTGCACGCCATCGTGGACCTGGCGCAGGCCGAGCAAAGCGAAGTGGTGGCCGCTGCCTACGCGGGCGAGCCGCTTGCCTTCGGGCCTGAATACCTGATCCCCAAGCCGTTCGACCCTCGGCTGATGATGAAGATCGCGCCGGCAGTGGCGCAAGCCGCAGCCGATAGCGGTGTCGCCATGCGTCCCATCGCCGATATGGACGCGTATCGCGACCATTTGCAGACTTTCGTGTACGCCTCCGGCACCACGATGAAACCCATCTTCGCCGCCGCCAAGAGCGCCAGCGCCAAGCGCGTGGCGTATTCCGAGGGGGAGGAAGAGCGGGTGCTGCGCGCGGCGCAGATCGTGGTGGACGAACACATCGCTCGGCCGACGCTGATCGGCCGGCCTGCGATCATTGCCCAGCGCATTGAAAAGTTCGGCCTGCGCTTGTCGGAAGGGCGCGACTACGACGTCGTCAACGTCGAGCAGGACCACCGCTACAACGACTTCTGGCAAACCTACCACCGCATGACCGAGCGCAAGGGCGTCACGGTGCCGATTGCCAAGATCGAAATGCGCCGCCGTTTGACGCTGATCGGCAGCATGCTGCTGCACAAGGGCGAGGTCGATGGCCTTATCTGCGGTACCTGGGGCCACACAGCGCACCACCTGAACTACATCGACCAGGTGATCGGCAAGCGCGAAGGCGTGGCGACCTATGCCTGCATGAACGGCCTGCTGCTGCCTGAGCGCCAGGTGTTCCTGGTGGACACGCACGTTAATTACGACCCCAGTGCAGAGCAGCTGGCGGAAATCACCGTCATGGCGGCAGAGGAAATACTGCGTTTCGGCATCAAGCCCAAGGCGGCACTGCTGTCGCACTCCAACTTCGGCAGCAGCGACCAGCCCAGCGCCGTGAAGATGCGACAGACCCTGGAACTGCTGCGTGTGAGCGCGCCCTGGCTGGAGGTGGACGGTGAAATGCACGGCGATGTGGCGCTCAGTGGCAAGGCGCGGAGCGCATTGATGCCCGATAGCAGCCTGGCGGGAGACGCGAACTTGCTGGTGCTGCCCAACATCGACGCAGCCAACATTTCTTACAACCTGCTCAAGACGGCTGCGGGCGGCAACATTGCGATTGGCCCGGTGCTTTTAGGCGCGTCGCAGCCGGTGCACATCCTGACCGCCAGCGCCACTGTGCGCCGTATCGTGAACATGACAGCAATGACGGTTGTGGACGCTAACGTTCAGCGTTAGGCGAGGCTTTCCGGTCGGCGCAACGCTCCAGTCAGCCTCGCCAAAGGCTTTTGGCATGCGACTTGCGTCCACGACGGGGCGATTCTTGTCCGTGCCTCGACCAAGCGGAATGCCTAATTTTTGTGCAAACGCTTGCATTCAGCGGGGGATTCCGTCACACTAGCGCCTTGAAATTTCGGGTTAACCCGTAGTTTCCGAAAGGCGTGGTGTTGGATGTTTTTTGCAGCAGTGGACTTGGCCCGCAAACTGGGTTTTTCCTGCGTTTTCGGGGTGGTTCTCGCGGCGTCGGCTGGGCCAGTTCAGGCCAAGCAGCTCGCCGCGGCACCGTTCGAAGAAGTGGTAGCGCTGTCAGAGTTGCCCCGGGAAGGGCGTTCCACACATGCCTTGATTCTGTCCGGGGGTCCGTTTCCGTTCGAAAAAGACGGAGTGGTCTTTGGAAACCGCGAGCGCCTGCTTCCTTCGTCAACACGCGGCTACTACCGCGAATATACGGTTAAAACCCCGGGTGTTCGCCACCGCGGGGCTCGCCGGATTGTCTGCGGTGGGCTTCGGACGCTCCCGGCAGCTTGTTATTACACGGCGGACCATTACTCCAGTTTCCGCCGCATTGTTTATTGAGTACAGGTTTTTTCGTGCCGTTCGAATTTTTTGGGCGGCGTTATTGATTTTTTGACTAAATAGAAAGAGAAACGAAGATGGATACGCCACTTCGTAAGGAAACGGAAGTCCCCCTGCGCGGCATACGCGCCAATATCGTGCAATCCATTCGCGCCTTCCGGGTGCAGGATTTGCAGGAAGCGGCCACTGCGCTGGGACACCATTTTCTCTACGCCAACCTTGCCCATGCACAGACCAAGCAGGATGTGCTCGATCTCATTGCTGATCAGTTCACGTTCCCAGCGCACTTCGGAAAGAATTTCGATGCCCTGTCGGACTGTCTGACTGATCCGCTGCACAAGTCAGGTCCGCAGCCCGGCTTCATCGTGGTGCTCGAGCAGGTTCCTGCTACGGCGAAGTTCGATAAAGAGGCGCGCGAGCAGCTGATCGACATATTCCGCGACGCCGCAGACTTCTGGGGAGAGCGAAAGATACCGTTCCGCTGTTTCTATTCTTTTCTGTAGCCCGTTCTGCAACCAACAGCCAAGCAGAACGGGCGAAAGAGGCTAGCGAGACCGCTCCGGTAGCGGCAGGCATTGAAGTGGGCGGCGAAGCCCACGAGAAAATGCCAACCGACAAGCTGGTGGATATTTCCCCCATGGCTCTGCGCATGAGCAGCCCCTTCAACTCAGGGTACTGGCTGAGCGCCGCCTGAGACCGAACTCAGTCTCCCACCGCCGGCGCTGCACTGCATCGCCGGCGTTTTTTATGGTGCGCCGCCAGGCGTTGTATGTCCAAAGACAAGACGGTTTATGTGTGTTCCGACTGCGGCGGAACAACTCCGCGCTGGCTCGGCAAATGCCCGCAGTGCGACGCCTGGAATACGCTGACCGAGTCGGTGGCGCAACCGGCGGCTGCGCGCAACCGTTACGGTGACACCAACCGCGGTGCCCTGCACGCGGCGCAACCCGTGGTACCACTCTCGGCCATTGAGGCGAGCGATTTCGAGCGGACGTCCACCGGCATCGAAGAACTCGACCGCGTGTTGGGCGGTGGCATGGTGGAGGGTGCTGTGGTGCTGATAGGCGGTGACCCTGGTATAGGCAAATCCACGCTGCTGCTGCAAGCACTGGACGCGTTGCAGCGCAGCGCGCTGTCCACGCTGTACGTCACCGGCGAGGAGAGTGGTGCCCAGGTGGCGCTGCGCGCGCGCCGCCTCGGTCTGGATAACAGCATGGTCAGCGTGTTGGCAGAAACGCAACTAGAAAAAATACTCGCCACGCTCGAGCAGACGCAACCAGCCATTGCGGTCATCGACTCGATTCAGACCGTTTACTCCGACGCGCTCAGCTCAGCTCCCGGCTCTGTGGCGCAGGTACGCGAGTGCGCCGCGCACCTCACGCGGGTGGCAAAAGCCACTGGCGTGGCGATCGTTCTGGTAGGCCACGTGACCAAGGAAGGCGCGCTGGCCGGACCGCGCGTGCTTGAGCACATGGTAGACACAGTGCTGTACTTCGAAGGAGACACGCATTCGAGCTTTCGCCTGGTGCGGGCTATCAAGAACCGCTTCGGCGCCGTCAATGAAATCGGTGTGTTCGCCATGACGGAAAAGGGGCTCAAGGGCGTCAGCAACCCAAGCGCCATCTTCCTCAGCCAGCACAGCGAGCCGGTGCCGGGCAGCTGCGTGATGGTGACACTGGAAGGCACGCGGCCATTGCTGGTGGAGATTCAGGCGCTGGTCGACGGCGGTGGGCCGAGCCCCAGGCGCCTGTCGGTCGGGTTGGACCGTGACCGGCTGGCCATGCTGCTCGCGGTGCTGCACCGGCACGCAGGCGTGGCCTGCGGTGACCAGGATGTGTTCGTGAACGCAGTGGGCGGCGTACGCATCAGCGAGCCGGCGGCCGATCTCGCCGTCATGCTGGCCATCACTTCCAGCCTGCGGGGTCGGGCCATGCCCAAAGGCTTTTTCGCGTTTGGTGAAGTGGGCTTGGCAGGCGAGGTGCGTCCTGCGCCGCGTGGCCAGGAGCGCCTGCGCGAAGCGGCCAAACTGGGGTTTTCTGTCGCTGTTGTGCCCAAGGCCAATGCACCCAAGAAGCCGATCGACGGGCTGGTCATCCATGCAGTGGAACGCGTCGAGCAGGCCATGGACGTGGTGCGGGAACTGCAGTAGCAAGCGGTCCGTGCCTGGAGACGCAGCTCGGCGGCTGAAACGTGCCATAAGCACTCGGTTACGGTACCCCAGAAGTGAACGCCTAAAATCCCGGGTTCTGCGAACCCAGCAAGTCAAAGGAATCCCATGAGTCCCGTAGTTCCCTCAATGGCCGATCGCGACGGCAAGATTTGGATGGATGGCCAGATGGTGGACTGGCGCGACGCCAAGATTCACGTTTTGACCCACACGCTGCACTACGGTTGCGGCGCATTCGAGGGCGTGCGCGCCTACGAAACGCCGGACGGAACCGCCATCTTCCGTCTGGAGGAACACACCGAGCGGCTCTTCAACAGCGCCAAGATCCTGCGCATGAAGATTCCTTTCACGCAAGAGGAAGTGAACGAGGCGCAAAAGGCCGTCGTGCGTGAGAACAAGCTTGAGTCGTGCTATCTCCGTCCATTGACCTGGATCGGCTCGCAAAAAATGGGCGTCTCGCCGAAAGACAACCAGATCCATTTGATGGTTGCGGCTTGGGCATGGGGCGCCTATCTGGGTGAAGAGGGCATGAAACGCGGCATTCGCGTCAAAACCAGTAGTTACACCCGCCACCACGTCAACATCACCATGACGCAGGCCAAGGCGGTGAGCAACTACACCAACTCCATCCTGGCCAACATGGAAGCGCTGGATGACGGGTACGACGAGGCGCTTTTGCTCGACAGTTCAGGTTTTGTCTCTGAAGGTGCAGGCGAGAACATTTTTGTGATCAAGAAAGGCGTGATTTACACGCCGGATCTCTCAGCCGGCGCGCTCAACGGCATTACCCGCAATACGGTGATGCACATCGCGAAAGATCTGGGTATCGAGGTGGTGCAGAAGCGCATCACGCGCGACGAGGTGTATATCTCGGACGAAGCGTTCTTCACCGGTACCGCGGCCGAAGTGACCCCGATTCGCGAGCTCGACCGCATTGAGCTCGGAGCCGGAAGCCGCGGCCCGTTGACCGAGAAGGTGCAAAGCGCTTTCTTCGACATCGTCAACGGGCGCAACCCGAAATATGCGCATTGGCTGAGCAAGGTATGACGCCATGACCCAAGCCTTTGTCGAACTGCTCGTAGCAGACTTGAATCCCGAAGGGGGGGTGTACTGCCCCAATCCCAAGGCGGGCATGCAAGTGTGGAATGCTCACCCCAAGGTCTATCTCGACGTCGCTCATGCGGGGGCGGCGAAGTGTCCTTACTGCGGCACCGAGTACAGGCTCAAGGTAGGTGAGGTGTGGGGCACGGCCCACTGAAGACCTTGGCTGTGAACTGTTCTTGCGACTGACGCGGCTTGCGTCGCGCGAGTACACCGCAAGCGAGCGCTTGCCCCCTTTCAGCGAGCCTTTTGTCTTGAACCGTTCTCCCGCGCTGGCAACCATCGAGGCATGGCCTCAAAAGCTGTCGTCGGCAGCGGCTTTTGCCGTGCCGGGACTCGCGCTCTGGCTCCCATCGGGATATTCCTATGGCGCCGTGCTCTTGCTGATTGGCGCGCTGGGCACGCTCCATCGCTGGCCGCGCACGCGGCCGGATGCCTTGACCTGGTGGTTCGCCGCCAGCATCTTGTGCATGGCCGTGGTGTGGGCGGCGCAGGCCGACCCGGCAGAGCATTTCGGTCGTGCGGATCGGCCCGCGAAGTACCTTCTGGGCGCCGTTTGCCTGTTCTATGTGGTCGCTTTTCCGCCCAGGCCGAGGCCCTTGCTGGCAGGCTTGGTCGTTGGGTGCCTCGGCGCCGGAGCAATCGCTCTGTGGCAGATCCTGGGCCAACACGCGGAGCGGGCGTCGGGATATACCAACGCGATCCAATATGGCAACCTGGCCTTGTGCATGGCGGCGATGCTGGCACTTTCACTGATGGCCTTGTGGCACCACGTTGGTCGGTGGGTCCGGGTGTTCGCACTGCTTGCGGTGGTGGCGGGGTTGGAGGCCTCTGTGCTGTCGCACTCCCGCGGCGGTTGGTTGGCGCTCTTGTTGGCCGTGCCGCTGGCATTCGCGTGGCTGTACAGAAACCGGCGCACCATGTTCCGCGCCAGCGCGCTCGCTATCGTGGCACTGCTGGCGCTCGTGGCGGTGCTGAATATGGGTACGTTGGCACAGCGAGTGGACACCATGGAGCGGGAGATCCACACCTACGATCAGCGCGGCGACGCCGACACCTCAGTCGGGCAGCGACTCGAGCATTGGCGCTTTGCCTGGGACGCTGCATTGGAAAAACCTCTGCTGGGTTGGGGCTTTTCAGGCTACATGCGCGAAAAAGCGGCTCGCTCTGCCGCGGGCATGTATGCCCCCGCCATCGTCGAATACAAGTTTGTCCACAACGAGGTGCTGGACCAATGGGTCAAGCTCGGCATCACCGGGCCGGCGGTATTGCTGCTGTTCTACTTTCTGCCATTCGCCATGTTTCTACCAACGCCACGTCGCATGCACGCGTACGGGAATGATGCGGTACTCGGCGCGCATGCGCTGGCGCTGCGTTTGTGCGGATGCTGCATCCCGGTGTTGTACGTGGGCTTTGGCCTGACGCAGGTCTTCTTCGCTCACAACAGCGGCATCATGTTCTACGTGTTCATGCTCATGCTGCTGTGGGCTGCTGTGCGACGGCTGGAAGCACAACTTGCCGCATCTCCCCGGGGCGCTACCGCGATGACGGGGCGCTCTTTGTGAGTGCGCACATTGCATCGCCGCCGCGGGTGGTGCACTTTGTCACTGGCGGTTTTTCAGGGGCGACACAGGTTGCGATTGACTTGGCACGCGCGCACCGCGCAAG
>JBBSRE010000065.1:0-10770 GCA_038243365.1 Burkholderiales bacterium
GCGGCGTCCCTCGGTTTCGCGCGTCGCGCGTTCGATGAGGCGCTGCACCGCGCCACCACGCGCCGCATGTGCGGTGGCGTGCTGGCGGACTTCCAGCTCACGCCGGCCAAACTGGCGCACATGGCCACCGCCATTGACAGTGCTGCGCTGCTCACCTATCGCGCTGCCTGGCAGCGCGACCAAGGCAGGAGCGTCACACGCGAAGCAGCCATGGCCAAGATGACCGCGACTGAGAACGCGCAGCAGGTGATCGATGCAGCCGTGCAGATGTTTGGTGGCCTGGGCGTGGTCAGCGAGCAGCCGGTCGAGCGCCTGTATCGCGAGATCCGCGCACTGCGCATCTACGAAGGCGCCACCGAAGTGCAACAACTCATCATCGCGCGCGACGTTTTGCGTGAGGTGCGCGAGCCGGGCAAAGAAGTGAGCGCAGCCGCCTGAGCGCGCGCGATGCAGCCAAAGCAGGACCACACCATGCAGCCAGAACCCGACACCATGATGACCAGCGCCCACCTGGATACCTTCGCCGCCGACCATCTGCCGCCGGCCGACCAGCAGCCGCAGTTTCTGTTCGATCTGCCGGAGCTGCAATTTCCCGAGCGGCTGAATTGCGCGGTCGAGCTGCTGGACCGCCATGTGGCTGAAGGACGTGGCGAGCGCGTGTGCATTCAAGCGCCAGGCATTCGCTGGACCTATGCGCAGCTGCAGGAAAAGGCCAACCGCATTGCCAACGTGCTGGTGCACGACATGGGGCTGGTTCCAGGTAACCGGGTGCTGCTGCGCGCACCCAACAATCCCATGCTGGTGGCCTGCTGGTTTGCGGTGATGAAGGCTGGCGCGATTGCAGTGGCCACCATGCCGCTGCTGCGCAGCAAAGAGCTCAAGCCGGTCATCGACATTGGCCAAGTGACGCATGCGCTGTGCGATGCCTCGCTGGCCGATGACATGCATGCGGCCGCCCAGGCCTCTCACGGCTTGCAGCATCTGTGCTTCTTCAACACCGATGACGCGGCTAGTCTGGAAGCCGCCATGGCAAAGCAGTCGCCCGATTTCGCCGCAGTCGACACCGCTGCCACCGATGTGTGCATTTTCGGCTTCACATCAGGCACCACCGGTGTGCCCAAGGCCACCATGCACTTTCACCGCGACGTGATGGCCATCTGCGCCTGCTGGCCGCCGCACGTGCTCAAGGCCACGGCGGACGACGTGTTCATTGGCAGCCCGCCGCTCGCCTTCACGTTCGGCTTGGGCGGCCTGGTGCTGTTCCCAATGGCCATCGGCGCGTCCACCGTGCTGCTGGAGAAAGCCAGCCCTCCCATGTTGCTGGATGCCATCGCCGAATTTGGCGCCACAGTGATGTTCACTGCGCCCACCTCTTACCGCGCCCTGGCGGCGCATGGCGACGCACTGCGCGCTACAGCGCTGCGCAAGTGCGTGTCCGCCGGTGAGGCGCTTCCAGCCGCCACGCGCGCGCTGTGGAAGGAAGCCACGGGTATCGAGCTCATTGACGGCATCGGCGCCACAGAGCTGCTGCACATCTTCATCTCGCACGACGAGGCGCACGCGCGGCCCGGGGCCACCGGCACACCGGTGCCCGGCTACCGCGCCAAGGTAGTGGACAAGGCCGGTAACGAAGTCCCGCGCGGCACGGTGGGCAAGCTCGCCGTGCAGGGCCCTACCGGCTGCCGCTACCTCAGCGACGAGCGTCAGCGTGCGTATGTACAGAACGGCTGGAACCTGACGGGCGACGCCTACCTGATGGACGACGAAGGCTACTTTTTCTATCAGGCTCGCACCGACGACATGATCATTTCGTCGGGCTACAACATCGCGGCACCGGAGGTCGAAGAGACGCTGATGCAGCACCCCGCAGTGGCCGAATGCGCGGTGGTTGGTATTCCAGATTCCGAGCGCGGACAGATCGTCAAGGCCTTCGTGGTGCTGCGGCCGGGCAAGGCGGGCGATGCCGACATGACACGCGCGCTGCAGGACTTCGTCAAGCAGCATGCGGCCCCCTACAAATACCCGCGCGCTATCGCTTTCACCGATAAGCTTCCGCGCACGCAGACCGGCAAGCTCCAGCGCTTCAGGCTGCACGAATCCCCCTGACCCAGCGGCGCAAAATTTCCGTAGTCCAGCGTCCACTTTGCAACTTTCCAAGGAGACAACACCATGAACACATCCAAACGCCTCGGTGCGCTCAGTCTAATGGCCGCCGCCGCCCTGATGAGCACGTCCGCCTATGCCGCCAAAGAGGTGAAGGTGGGGCTGATGAGCACGCTCTCCGGACCAGGAGCGGGCCTGGGCATCGACATTCGCGATGGCTTTCAGCTGGCGATGAAGCACACTGACGGCAAGCTTGGAGGCCTGCCCGCAGAAGTCATCGTGGTCGACGACCAGATGAGCCCCGACGCTGCCAAGCAAACGGCTGATCGCCTGATCAAGCGCGAGAACGTCGACTTCATGACCGGCATCGTGTTCTCCAACATCATGCTGGCCGTGGCGCCTTCGGTCTTCCAGTCCAAAACCTTTTACTTGAGCGCCAACGCCGGCCCCTCCCAGCTCGCTGGCGCTCAGTGCAATCCGTACTTCTTCAGCGTCTCCTACCAGAACGACAACTTGCACGAAGCAGTGGGCAAGGTAGTGAATGACAAGGGCTTCAAGAAAGTGGCCCTGCTCGCCCCCAACTACCCAGCCGGCAAGGATGCGCTGGCGGGCTTCAAGCGGTACTACAAGGGCGAAGTCGTGCAAGAGGTGTACACGCCGCTGAGCCAGCTCGACTACGGCGCGGAACTGTCCAACCTGCGTGCCTCGGGCGCCGATGCGGTCTACATCTTTTTGCCCGGTGGCCTCGGCATCAACTTCATCAAGCAGTTCGTCGGCGCGGGTCTCTCCAAGGACATGACGCTGTTCGGCCCCGGTTTCTCGGCCGATGAAGACGTGATCCGTGCGGTGGGCGAACCCATGCTCGGCATGTTCAACAGCTCTCAGTGGGGCCACGACATGGACAACGCCGCCAACAAGCGCTTCGTCGCCGACTTCCAGAAGGAATACGGCCGCATGCCTACGCTGTACGCAGCGCAGGGCTACGACGCGGCGCAGCTGATGAACGCCGCGGTGCGCGACGTCAAGGGAAAGATCGAAGACAAGCAGGCTGTGCGCAAGGCGCTCAAGGCGGCCAAGTTCGATTCGGTCCGCGGCAACTTCAAGTTCAACACCAACCAGTTCCCGATTCAGGATTACTACCTGCGCGTGATTGGCAAAGACAGCCAGGGCCGCATCACCAACAAAACCCTCTCGCCCATCTTCAAAAGCCACGGCGACGCCTACGCCGAGCAATGCAAGATGCCTTCCTGATTTCGCATCCAGACCGCCTGTACCGGCGTTGTGTGGCCTTGCCGTGCTGCTCGCACTGCCTGCGGTCACGCGCCTAGGTACAGGCGGTCTGGAAGCGAAATGCACGCACTGTGGTGAGGCCTGAACAGGAGGCCACATCGCCACTACTCGTGGCGTTGTTCGACCTAACGCGCCTGAAACTGCAAAACCAAAAATGAGATGAGCGCCCTCCATCCAAACCATCTATGACCAGCATTTTGATTCTTGAGCAACTGCTCAACGGCCTGCAGTTCGGCCTGATGCTGTTTCTGCTGGCCGCCGGTCTCACGCTGGTGTTCGGCATCATGGACATGATCAACCTGGCGCATGGTTCGCTCTACATGGTGGGCGCCTACCTGGTGGCCACCATCGCGGCCGCATCGGGCTCTTTCTGGATCGGGCTCGCGGGCGGCATTCTCGCCACCGCAGTGGTTGGCGTGCTGCTGGAGGTGACGGTGTTGCGCCGGCTCTACCAGCGCGACCACCTCTCGCAAGTGCTGGGAACGTTCGCGATTCTGCTGATGGCCAATGAAGGTGTGCGCATGATCTGGGGCTCACAGCCAGTGCAATTCAGTGCGCCTCCCTCTCTGGCCGGCCCCGTGGAGTTGTTCCCCGGGTTTATCTACCCGGCGTTTCGCCTGTTCATCATCGGCGTGGGCTTGGCGGTGGCGCTGCTGCTGTGGGCCCTCGTTACCAAGACCCGCGTCGGCATGCAAGTGCGCGCAGGTGCTTCCAACCGAGAAATGGCGCTGGCCATGGGCACCAATGTGCGCGTCTTGTTCACGGCACTTTTTGCCCTCGGCGCTGCACTGTGCGCGGTGGCAGGCGGCATGCTGGGGCCATTGCTTGCCGTGCAGGTGGGCATGGGCGAGAACATTCTGATCGTGGCCTTTGTGGTGATCGTGATCGGCGGTATCGGCTCGATCCGGGGCGCGCTGCTGGGTGCGCTGCTGGTGGGCGTGGCGGACACCGCCGGCCGCACCTTGATTCCGCCGTTGTTCGGCCATCTCATGGGCCCTTCGGCGGCTTCCAATGCTGGGCCTGCCGTGGCTTCCATCCTCATCTACGTCCTGATGGCCGCCGTGCTGTTCTGGAAACCGCGGGGCCTGTTCCCCGTGCAAGGCTAGGGATGGAGTACTTACCCTGCGCTGCTCGCCGCTCCGAACAGCCGCCAGAGGCGACAGCTCTTCGGAGCCGTCCAAGCCTGCGCAGGCAGGCCTGGAGCCGCGGTCCTCAGCCCCGTCTCTCGCTCCGCTGCGCTATGCGGGAAGGGGGACAACGCCGGCGCTGCGGGGCGGCCCTTGCGCGGCGTCCGCTGGCTGGGCACGTGCTCAATTTATGGGCTGCGCGTCGTGCGTGAGCGCAATGAAAAAAATGACATGACGCTATCCCCATCCCCATCCTCCACTCCTGCCAGCATCCTGGACCACAGCCTGCGCTTGCGCTGGAGCTTACCGATTCTGCTGTTGCTGGTACTGCTGCCGGTGATTGCACACAGCCTGGATGAATCGTTCTACATCAGCGTGGCCAGCCGCATCCTGATCTTTGCGCTGGCTGCCACCAGCCTGAATTTGATTCTGGGCTTCGGCGGCATGATCAGTTTTGGCCACGCAGCGTTCGTCGGTATCGGGGCCTACACCGTGGGCATCCTGATGCAGAACGGCTTCGATTCGGCCTGGCTTGCTTGGCCTGCCGCCTTTGTGCTGGGCGGCGTTTTTGCCTGCCTGATCGGCCTCGTCAGCCTGCGCACGCAGGGGGTGTACTTCATCATGATCACGCTGGCTTTTGCGCAGATGCTGTTCTATCTGATGGTTTCGCTCAAGCAGTACGGCGGTGAGGACGGCATGTCCCTCATGTCGCGCTCCAGCACCGGCATTGGCATCGACTTGGGGAACGACACACAGTTCTATTACGTGGTGCTGGTGTTGTTCGTGTTGGCGCTGTTCGCCATACAGCGCCTGCTCAACGCGCGCTTTGGTCATGTACTGCAAGGCATTCGTGAGAACGAAACACGCATGGCTGCGTTGGGTTTCAAGGTATTTCGCATCAAGCTGATTGCCTTTGCGCTGGCCGGCGCTTTTGCCGGGCTGGCCGGCGCGCTGTTGGCCAACCAGAGCAACTTTGTCAGCCCCGCGACCATGCAGTGGAGCCAGTCGGGCATGTTGATGGTGATGGTGATTCTCGGTGGCGTGGGCCATCTGTTTGGCGGCCTGGTGGGTGCAGCCGCATTCCTGCTGATCGAGGAAGTGCTGGTGGGCTACACCATCCACTGGCAGTTCGGTCTGGGTGCTGCATTGTTGGCCGTGGTGCTGCTGGCACCGAACGGCTTGCTGAGCCTGTGGCGCAAAAAGGAGGGGCGGACATGACAGCCGGCGCTCGTTCTGTGACCCCACTTCTGCGCATCGATCACCTGGTCAAGCGCTTTGGTGGCCTCGCGGCGACTGACGACGCCAGTCTGTCGGTGCACCCCGGTGAAATCCACGCGCTGATCGGCCCCAACGGCGCCGGCAAGACGACGCTGATCCACCAGCTCTCTGGCGCGCTGGAGCCCACCAGCGGGCATATCTACTTCGAAGAGCAGAGCATCACGCAGATGCCTATGCACGCGCGGGTGCACCTGGGGTTGGTGCGCAGCTACCAGATCACCAGCGTATTCAAGCGCCTGTCCGTGGAGGACAACCTGGCCCTGGCGGTGCAGGCCAAGAGCGGCAGCAGCCTGCGTTTTTGGCAGCCGGCACGGAACGACCGAGCGCGCTACGACGCTGCCGCCGCCGTGGCGGAGCGCGTGGGCTTGGGCGCGCAGTTGCACCAGTTGGCTGGCAACCTGTCCCATGGTGAGCAGCGTCAGCTCGAAGTGGGTCTGGCGCTGGCGTTGAAGCCGCGCTTGTTGCTGCTCGACGAGCCCATGGCCGGCATGGGACCGGACGAATCGGAGCGCATGGTGGCGTTGCTGCAGAGCCTGCGCAGCGAGACGACTTTGCTCCTGGTGGAACACGACATGGATGCCGTGTTCCGCTTGGCCGACCGCATTTCCACGCTGGTGTTCGACCGGGTCACTGCCACCGGCACGCCGGACGAAATTCGCGAGCATCCCGAAGTGCGGCGCGCCTATCTGGGCGACGATGCGGAGGCCACGGCATGAGTGCGCTGCTTGAAATCGAAGGTCTGGAAACGGCTTATGGTGCAAGCCAAGTCTTGTTCGGCGTGTCGTTCGACATACAGCAAGGCGAGGTGGCCACCCTGCTCGGCCGCAACGGCATGGGCAAGACGACCACTGTGCGCTCGCTGCTGGGCCTGACGCCAGCGCGCGGCGGAACGGTGCGTTTTCAGGGTGAGCGCATCGAGGCGTTGGCGCCGGACCGCATCGCCCGCATGGGCATGGCCGTGGTGCCCGAGGGGCGGCAGATTTTCCCCAACCTGTCGGTCAGCGAGAACCTGCGCGCCTTTGGCGCCAACCGCAGCGCGAGTGCAGAGCCATGGACGCTGGAGCGGGTCTACGAATTGTTCCCGCGGCTAGCAGAGCGCTCGCGCAACATGGGCAACCAACTCTCAGGTGGCGAGCAGCAGATGCTGGCGATTGGCCGAGCGCTCATGACCAACCCCCACTTGCTGGTGCTGGACGAAGCCACTGAAGGCCTCGCACCGCTGATTCGCGAAGAAATATGGCGCTGCTTGGCTACGCTGCGGGCGCAGGGCCAGACCATTCTGGTCATTGACAAGTACGTGCAGCGCTTGGTGCGGCTGGCCGACCGCCACACCATCATTGAGCGCGGCAAAGTAGTCTGGCAAGGCGATTCGGAGCAACTAGGCGCAGATCCCTCGCTGTGGCAACGCTACATAGGGGTATGACATGAGCGACGCGTCTACCCCGTTGCCAGTAGCCCGTTTCGAGCGGCCGACGCGCATCCGCTTCGCGCATTGCGACCCGGCGGGCATCGTGTTCTTTCCGCAGTACCTGGTGCTGTTCAACGGCCTGGTCGAAGACTGGTTCACGGACGGCTTGGGCGTGTCTTATGCCGAGCTGCTTGGCCCGCGCCGTGTCGGGATTCCGATCGTCCGGCTGGAGTGCGACTTCAAAGCCATCAGCCGCATGGGTGATGACGTGGTGCTTGGCTTGGCCGTCGAGCGGCTTGGCCGCAGTTCTTTCACGCTGGCGCTGGAATGCCGTGCAGGCGACGAGCTGCGCGTGGCTTCGCGCCAGGTGCTGGTGTTTACCGACCTGGACACCCACCGACCCATCGCCGTGCCGGCCGACGTGCGGCGCGCGCTGACCGAATGAAGGTGCTCTGCCCGCAGCAGCGCGCCCGGTTTCACTGAACTGAGGAGGACTCTCACCATGAAAATTTTGCTACCCCCCGACTGGCCGCGGCCCAAGGGCTATTCGAATGGCGTTTCGGTGCGCGGCCGCATGGTGTTTGTGGCCGGCATGATTGGCTGGGATGCGCAGGGCGTGTTTCACACGGACGACTTTGCTGGTCAAGTGCGCCAGGCGCTGACCAATATCGTGGATGTGCTGAAGGAGGGTGATGCCAAGCCTGAGCACATCGTGCGGATGAACTGGTATGTGACCAGCAAGCGGGAGTATGTGGCTGCCTATCCCGAGATCGGCAAGGCGTTTCGCGAATTGATTGGGAGCTTTAACGCGACGATGACGGCGTTTGAGGTTTCGGCGTTAATTGAGGATCGGGCGAAGGTGGAGATTGAGGTGACGGCGGTTGTGCCGGATTGATCTTTGCGGTCAGCGCGGTTGTCAAGTGCTGGGTGCTCTTCGAGGGGCGGGTGCCGCCCTGTGCCAAGAAGCATGGCTGACGAATATACGCATCGTCGGAGCGAGCAGCTTATGCTGCGGATGTCACTCATCATTTGATAGCTGTTAACGCTTTTCCGATAAGCGTCAGAGGCTCGATTTAGTCAAAATTTCCTATTTGGATTGGACGTATCGAGCTGCGATCGGACCCGTCTTTTTTCCAGTTCCGGTTCCGGTTCCGGTTCCGTTTGCAGAGCGCGGGTGCCGGGAGGTGCGCCCGGCGGCGCACCTTCTTTTCTTGTCCGCCAAGAAAAGAAGGCAAAAGAAGGCGGCCCCGCTGTCTGCGACCCCGCGCGGTGCGCGGGGCAACCTGTGGTGCTCGGTTTGGGCGGGGTCTCGCTGAACTCGGCTATCGCCTCAGACAGAGGCGAGCCCTGATCCGCCAAAACCTGCGCTCCTCGGCGCAGACACAGGGGAGGGGGAATAGTTTCTGGACAGCCGGACAGCCGGACAGCCGAACGGGCCATTGCTTCGCTCGGCCGTGCCAGACAGGCTCACTGTTTTTTTGTTAGAGCCGGGAAGACCGGCAGTTGCCTGCACGGCCGGCGCACCGACCAGGCCCGCTGAACAACTATCGCGCTGCGCGCTCGAACGCAATCGCCAGGCCTCGATCCGTCACCGTGATGGCCCCGGGCTGCATGCCCAGTCCATCCAGCAGCGCCAGGTCTTTGGGCTCCAGGCGATGAAGCACCACTTCTCCTAGCGCTTGGCGCGCCAGGCGCGGTCCCAAGCCGCGCAGCAGGGCGGCGGCTGCTGGGTCCAGGCCTTCCATTTCCAGGGTCTGCAATGCAATGTCGTGCGCGCGCAGCGTGCGGTCTTTGGGCTCATAGCGCAGGCCGAACTCCACTTCCATCGCGCCGTCTTGGGGCGCCGGCAGCATGGGGCCGCTGAGCACGGCGGGAACGCGGGCGCGCAGTCGGTTGGTCTCTGGTCGCAGCGCAAGTAATGGAGCGCGCAGCTCCAGCGTGGCGATTCCTGCCAGGGGAAAGGTCCGGGGAAAGCGCTCGCTCAGCATGGCCAGCAAATCTGCCAGCGATACGGTGTAGCCGGACAAGCCCATGCTGGCATGGGTCATGCGTGCAGTGGCGACGCGCCAGCCGGGCACCGCGCCGAGCGCGGCCACGGACAGGCGCTGCAGCAAGCGCCGTCTGGGCAACGCCTGCAGAGCGGCAGAGCGCTGGGGCTTCTGAGTCGACAACAACGCTGCAGCCAGAGTTTTCATGTCGTCCTGAGGCTGCGTGTTGACAGAGCCCATGCCCGCTTCAACGGCCCACCACCGCCCAGCCGACGTGCTGGTCGCGCTTGTCGTTGGTGTATTCCCAGGCGGTGCCGCAGCGCTCGCAGCGATGGTGCGTGATGGTGACCACATGGTCGCCGTGCTCTTCGCGGCGGTGGCCGCCTTGCACCAGTTCTGCGTGGCCTGGAGCCTTGCGCCAGTTGCGCTGGATGCCGGCGCAGGCCTCGCACAGGTCCATCTTCTTGAGTTCGCTCTGGCGGGCGCTGTCTTTGCCGGGGGTCATGGGGTCTTTCGGTTCTGAATGGGGGTTGGGTCGGCGTTCGCCGTCGGCGACTGAGCACTGTACGCCACCTGTCTATAGCGCAAGAAACTGAATGAAAATAGCCTCTAGCGCTTATGTAGATTGCGCAAGGAGCTATCACGATGATAGCAAGCGTGCCCGATGGACTTTGGCTCTACCAAGGCAAGGCTTCGCCTGTGTACGAGAAGAACCCGCCGCTGTCATGGCTCTGCAGGCCATCCAGCACCGCCAGCATGTCGGCAGCGGCTTCGACGGCTGGCCGGCCGATCTCGGCGCCGCGAAACGGGGCAGACAGGGCCGTGTCAACGGTACCCGGATGCAGCGCTATCAGCACCGCGTTCGGCTGCTTGCGCGCTACTTCGATGGCCGCTGTTTTCACCAGCATGTTGAGCGCTGCCTTCGACGCGCGGTAGCCGTACCACCCGCCCAGCCGGTTGTCGCCAATGCTGCCGACCCTGGCCGACAGCAGCGCAAACACGGCGCGTTCCTGCGCCAGCAGCGGCGTGAAATGCGCCAGCAGCAGCGCGGGGCCCAGCGTGTTGGTGCGAAACGTCTGCTCCAACTGTGCATAGTTCAGTTCGCCGAGGCGCTTTTCCGGCAGGCCGAGTGCGCTGTGCAGCATGCCGGCCGCATTCAGGATCAGGTGATACGGGCCTTTGCTGCGCACCGCCTCGGCAGCTGCAGCAATGCTCGCCTCGTCGTCGAAATCGAGTGCGGGTGTGCTGCTGCGCGACAGCGCCGCGACGTGAGCGCAGCGCGGGTCAGCTTGCAACTGGCGCACAAAGGCCTGGCCAATGCCGCCGCTGGCTCCGACGATGAGGGCCCGGTAGCCGTCGGGAAGCGAGTGGAGCGAGGCTGAAGCGTTGGCGGTAGGAGCGGTGGAAAGAGGAGCCATGCCGCCAGTGTGCCTGCAGCTGTCCCATGGCGTCGGCTTACAAAAAACAGGTAAAAATGCTCGCCAGCGCTTATCCAGTAAGCGCAAGACGCTATCAATAGAGAAGCAAATGACACCCTCCACGCCCTCCACGCCCTCCACGCCCTCCACGCCCTCCA
>JBBSRE010000066.1:0-10686 GCA_038243365.1 Burkholderiales bacterium
GGCCAGCTGGCTCGGCCGTATCGCCGTGGACGAGGGCGACAATACGGCGGCGCAATCGCTTGCGTTACTGCCTTTGCGCGAAGGCCCTATCGAGAGCGCAACGCCCGCCTTCGGCCTGCTGGTGCTCGGTTCGCCCGACCCGCACCGCTTCGAAGCCACCATGGGCACCGAATTCCTCTCGCGCATGGCCGAGCTCGCCAGTGCGGCGCTCCAGCGCCTACGCTGAGGCGCCGGCTCGCGCTGCTTCCTGCTTCCCGCGTCTCTGAGGAAGCCATTGCCACAGCGCCGTGACCCCGACCACCACAATCCCCCCCGAAGTGGAGCGCTACCTCGCGTACGTGCGCGTGGAAAAGCGCTTGGCTGATCGCACTTGCACGCTGTATGCGCTGGATCTCCAACGCCTGACCGATATGGCTGCCCAGGCGGGCATTCCGCTTCTGTTGCTGCAGCCAGCCCATGTGCGGCGCTTTATTGCACAGATGCATGGCAGTGGCCGCAGCAGCCGGGGCATCGCCTTGATTCTGTCGGGTTGGCGCGGGTTCTTCACCTGGGCAGGGCGTCAGAGCCTCGTGGCCAGCAACCCAGTGCAAGGCGTGCGCGGCCCCAAGGCCCGCAAGCCCCTGCCCAAGGCATTGGGCGTGGACGATGCCGTTCGTTTGGCAGATTTCCAAAGCACTGGGGCCGACCCCTGGTTAGAAGCGCGCGACGCCGCCATGGTGGAGCTGCTGTACGGGTGTGGTGTGCGGGTGGGCGAATTGGTAGGGCTCGACTGCGCACCCGGCGTTGCTGCCTCGCATGCGGGCCGCGGCTGGGTCGACCTGGAGGGCGCCGAAGTGCATGTGTTTGGCAAAGGCGGCAAGCGCCGCAGCCTGCCGCTGGGCGCAGCGGCGCGTACGGCGCTTCAGCAATGGTTGGAAACGCGTGGGCCGGGCACCGACGGCGCGCTATTTGTGGGTCAGCGCGGCACGCGCTTGAGCGCCCAGTCGGTGTGGAAGCGGTTGCGTCAGCGCAGCGGTCTGGCGGGGCTCACGACGCCGGTGCATCCCCACATGCTGCGCCACTCGTTTGCCAGCCACCTGCTGCAATCGAGCGGCGACTTGCGAGCCGTGCAGGAGCTGCTGGGCCACGCCAACATCACCACCACGCAGGTGTATACGCGGCTCGATTTTCAGCACCTCGCAAAGGTGTACGACGCGGCCCACCCGCGCGCGCGCCGCAAAGGCTGAGCGCGCTCTGAGCGAGGCAACGCGCGCCCTGCACGCTACGGTGCGTCAGGCTTTTCAAGGAAGGGCAACAGATCGCGCAGGCGCTTTTCGGTGGAAGTGTCGAACTTCTCGATGCCGATGGTCTTGGGCGCCCGGGCAATGGGCTCACCCTGCATGCGCCAGCCGAAGAACCAGTGCGGGCTGGCGGGCCGCCAGTGGGGGCGTTCATGGCTACACTTTGATCTGGTCCCATCACGGATGGGTGTTTTCCCACCTCTTCAAATTCGTTATGTCCCTCATTCCTGCCACGATCCTTACGGGCTTTTTAGGCGCTGGAAAGACCACGCTCCTCAAGCGCCTGCTCAGCGAAGCGCATGGCCAGAAAATAGCCGTCATTGAGAACGAATTCGGCGAAGAGAACATCGATACCGATATTCTGGTGACCGAATCCAAAGAGCAAATCGTGCAAATGAGCAATGGCTGCATCTGCTGCACCATTCGCGAAGATCTGCGGGAAACCCTCCAGCTCCTGGCAGCCAAGCGCCGCAAGGGACTGCTTGATTTTGACCGCATCGTTATCGAGACCACCGGCCTGGCCGATCCCGGCCCGGTGGCACAAACCTTTTTTATGGACGAGGAGATTGCCGAGACTTATCTTCTTGACTCGATCGTCACGCTGGTAGATGCGGTGCATGCGCCGCAGCAACTGAATCAGCGGCAGGAAGCACGGCGCCAAGTCGGCTTTGCGGATCAGATTTTTATTTCGAAGTCTGATTTGGTGGAGCCAAGCGACGTGGACGCGCTGATTCACCGTCTAAAGCACATGAACCCGCGCGCTCCCATGAAAGCGGTGCACTTTGGTGAGGTGCCCATCAGCGAGGTGCTGGATCTGCGCGGCTTCAACCTCAACGCCAAACTCGACATCGACCCTGACTTCCTCAAGGAAGAGGCTGCGCACGAACATCACGATCACGATCACGATCACGATCACGATCACGATCACGGCGGGCAATGCGATCACCCTTCTCACCAGCATGACGGTGGTGGTCACCATCACCACCATGATGACGATGTGAAAAGCTTTGTTTACCGCAGCGCCAAGGCCTTCGACCCCGCCAAGTTGGAAGATTTTCTGGGCGCCATCGTCAACGTCTACGGCCCGCGCATGCTGCGGTACAAGGGAATATTGAACATGGCAGGCACCGAACGCAAGGTCATCTTCCAGGGCGTGCATCAGCTGATGGGCAGCGACTTGGGGCCTGCCTGGGCCGAGGGCGAAGCGCGGGAGAGTCGACTGGTTTTCATTGGCATTGACCTCCCGCGTGACATCCTGGAGCAGGGCCTGCAGCAATGCCTGGTGCCCTGAAAGCATGTGCGTTGATGGCGTCGCAAAGCTGAAGCACTCGCTTGGTAGCGCACAGGAATTGTGGGAATTGCGCCACCGCGCACGGACTGGTCTGGCGGTGTCGATACAATCGCGCCCCGGTTGAAGGTCGGGGGCTTCCTGCCCTCGTGCCAGCGCATCCGCGCACGACCTACCGACACGCGAGGAGACAGGAATTGAAAGCTGATACCAGCAAAGCCAAGCCGACCGCCAAGGCGCGGCCCAGCACTGCCAAGGCGACTGAGCCCAAGGCGGCGGCCAAGTCTGCCGCCAAAACTCCTGTGAAAGCTGCTCCCAAATCAGCCACACGTGCCGCACCTGCTGCGCCTGTCGCAGTGGCCGCGCCCGTGTCGTCGAGCGGCGTGCTGCGCAGCGCCCGTCCCTCGTCGCGCCTGACCCAGCTCACGGTGCCGTCCATGGCGCAGTCGGTGGCCTCTACCGCGGCCAAAGCCAGTTATTCCACGCCGCCGCCCTCGCAGGCGCAGATGTCGGTACCTGCTGTTCCGCCTAAAAAAGACCCCAAGCTGGCCAACAACTGGAAGGCCAAGGCGGTGGACGAGCTGAACGACGCCGAGATCCTGGCCATGCCTGACTCGGAATACATGAACGAGAAGCAGGTGGCCTACTTCCGCCACAAGCTGGTGCTGCTCAAGCAGGACATGCACAACAACGCCGGCGAGACCACGGAGCATCTGCGCGAAGACACCGTGGTGGTTCCCGATCCGGCCGACCGTGCCACGATCGAGGAAGAGCATGCCCTGGAGCTGCGCACCCGCGACCGGGAGCGCAAGCTGCTCAAGAAGATTGAGCAATCGATCAACCGCATCGACGCAGGCGATTACGGCTACTGCGACGAAACCGGTGAGCCGATTGGAGTCGGGCGCCTGCTGGCACGGCCCACGGCAACGTTGTCGCTGGAGGCGCAGCAACGCCGAGAACTCAAGCAAAGAATGTTTGGCGATTGAAGTTTTGCGCGTCCCCGCCGTAAACTGTTTCGCATGAGCGAGAAAGACAACCCACCCGCCGGCCTGCTGTCCAAGGTGGTGCGGTTTGTGCGCAACCCCACCGTCAGCTGGACCGATCTGGAGTCGATTGATGCCGATCGGGAAAGCCAATACAGTAAGCAGATGCTCAAGGAGATGATCGAGCGCAAGCGCCGCAACGATTTCGTTCGGCGCCGGGAGTTCGATCAGCTGCGCAAGCTGCGCCAACGTGACGCCCTGGCTGGCCAACGTGTGGAAGACCCGGCCGCGCGCCCTTCTTTCTTTCAAAGCAGCCTGACTTCTCCGGACGACCGCGCCGTCACAATCAAGAAAATTGACGAGATCGAAGCCCAGATGTCGATGCAATGGTGGAAGAGCAAACAGAACCAGGGCGCTGCGGCGCCTGCTGGTGGCCCGTCGCCCGTCAAAGCGGAGGGCGTTGCTGCGCAATCTGTGGCGTTCGAACCCACCGCTCCGATGTCAATGCCAGCAACCTTGCAAGCGCAAGGCCCGGCCGCACCGCTTTTCGCTGCCGACGATGGCGCGGCATCGGCGAGCCCGGCAGGCACCGAGGGGTTGGCCAGTCCGGGCGCAGTGGCATTCACGGGACAGCAGGGTGCAGGCCATGCGCCCCCACCCGTGGTTCAGTTGCCGCAGTTCGAGAAATTTGTGCACGATCCGGATCTGGAGGAGGCAGCCATCCGCTTCGCCAACGGCGATCACGATGGCGCAGAGGCCAGCCTGCAAGAGGTGTTGGCCGAGCACGCGAACGACACGCCCGCGCAATTGCTCGAAATTTGGATGACGCTGTTCGACCTGTACCGTGCCACCGGCCAGCAGGATCGATTCGAGACTGCCGCCATTAACTTCGCCGCACGATTTGACCGGTCCGCCCCGTTATGGTTCTCGATGCCAGGGCAGTTGGGCATGACGCTTGCTTCCGAACTTCAGCCCGCGGCGGGCCCAGCGCGGCGGGATTTCGCCTGGAATGCGCCGCCCACCGTGACCTTGCAGACTGTGGCCGCGTTGCAGGCTGCGCTGGGACGCGCCGCGCCGCCCTGGACATTCACTTGGTCTCGCATGACTGCCATTGATGCGGAAGCCGTGCCGGCGCTCGCGAGCGAATGCTCCCGCTGGGCCGATGAGGCGGAGCAGGTTGTATTCGTCGGGGCCGATCATCTGCGGGCCCTGCTGGAAGCGCAGACCCAGTCAGGCGATCGTGAAAAAGATCCGGAATGGTGGCGTTTGCGCATGGCCGTGTTGCGCCTGATGGGGCGGCCGGACGAATTCGAGATGGTGGCGCTGGACTATTGCGTGACCTACGAGGTCTCACCTCCGTCCTGGCAATCCGCTCGCTGCGGTTATCAAGGCGATTCAGGCCCGGACGCCGCGATGGGAGGCCTCGATCCTGACGCGTTGGCCAGTCCTGCTAGGGACCCTGCATCAACCAGCGGAAGTCTTGGCTCGCCGGCGCCGCTTTCCGCCGGCCCGGAAGGGCTGGTCGGCGAAGTCGAAGGCGATGCCACCACTGCACTGGATGACGTGGCAACACAGACGTCCACAGGCGCTGCCTTGCTGGTGCCCTGCCAACGCCTGATCCGGATCGACTTTTCTGCCGCCGGCTCAGTGCTCAACTGGGCTGCCGAGCAACAAGGCAACGGCCGGGTTGTGCAGTTCGTGCATCTTCATCGGCTGGTAGCAGTGTTCTTCAACGTGGTCGGCATCAGCGAACATGGATGGGTCGTGGCGCGCAAGGATTGACACGGTCCGGCGGGTCGCCGGTTGCGATTGTCGGTTTGCAGGTCGTACCGCCTTCTCGCTCGTTGGTGTTGCTTGAATTGCTGATGCCTTGCCCCCATGTCGGACGGCATGGACGCTACCAATCAATCGCCGATTTTTCACGGCACTACCATCCTCAGTGTGCGCCGCCTGACGCCCAAGGGCATGCAGGTCGCCATTGGCGGAGACGGGCAGGTGACGCTGGGCAACATCGTCGTCAAAGGCACCGCGCGCAAGATTCGCCGACTGCATCATGGCAAGGTGTTGGCGGGTTTTGCCGGCGCGACCGCGGACGCGTTTACGCTCTTTGAGCGTTTCGAAGCCAAGCTCGAGAAGCACCAGGGGCATCTGGTGCGAGCCGCCATCGAGCTGACCAAAGACTGGCGCACTGACCGCGTGCTGCGCCGGCTCGAAGCCATGCTGGCAGTGGCCGACCTGGAGGCCTCGCTCATCATCACCGGCAATGGCGACGTGCTGGAGCCTGAGCAAGGCATCGTCGCGATTGGCTCCGGCGGCGCCTACGCCCATTCAGCCGCCAAGGCGCTGCTTCAGAACACCGAGCTCGAACCTGCTGACATCGTCAAACGATCGCTTGAGATTGCCGGCGAGTTGTGCATCTATACGAACATGCAGCACACGATCGAGACACTCTGAACCGGCCTCGATCGCTCTGCTATTTTGCTATTAATTATATAGCTGCTTGCGCTTACTGAATAAGCGTTAGAGCCATAAAACACTGAAAATTCTCATGTCTTCCATGACTCCTCAGGAGATTGTCTCTGAACTGGACCGCCATATCGTCGGCCAGAAAGATGCCAAGCGTGCGGTGGCGATTGCGCTGCGCAACCGTTGGCGACGCCAGCAGGTCGCGGCCGACTTGCGCCACGAGATCACTCCCAAGAACATCCTGATGATCGGCCCGACAGGCGTGGGAAAAACTGAAATCGCACGGCGCTTGGCGCGTCTTGCAGATGCGCCGTTCGTCAAGGTGGAAGCCACCAAGTTCACCGAGGTCGGCTACGTTGGCAAAGACGTGGACGCCATCATTCGCGACTTGGCCGACATTGCGGTCAAGCAGCAGCGTGAGCTCCACACCCGCCAAGTGCGCAGCCGTGCCGAAGAAGCCGCTGAGGAGCGGTTGCTGGACGCTCTGCTGCCGCCTGCGCGCCCCACAGGCGCTGCCGCCGAGGGCGCCAATACAAATTCTGGTGCACTGGTCACCAGTTCCGGCGGAAGCACTGCGCGCCAGGTGTTCCGCAAGAAGCTGCGCGAGGGCGAGCTCGACGCGCGGGAAATCGAGATCGAGGTGGCGGATGCGCGCCCTCAGGTAGAAATCATGGGTCCACAGGGCATGGAGGACATGGCCGAGCAGCTGCGCGGCATGTTCAGCCAGATGGGCCAAGAGCGCACGCACAAGCGCCGCTTGCCGATCGCCGAGGCGCGCCGCCTGCTCATCGACGAAGAGGCAGGCAAACTGGTCAACGAGGAAAACATCAAGGTCGAGGCGTTGGCCAACGCGGAGCAGAACGGCATCGTTTTCATCGACGAGATCGACAAGGTGGCGTCGCGCCAGGACACTAGCGGCGCCGACGTGTCACGCCAGGGCGTTCAGCGCGATCTTCTGCCGCTGGTCGAAGGGACCACCGTGTCGACCAAGTACGGCATGGTCAAGACCGACCACATCCTGTTTATCGCGTCGGGCGCGTTCCATGTGTCCAAACCCAGCGATTTGATTCCAGAGCTGCAGGGGCGGTTTCCGATCCGCGTCGAGCTCGAATCCCTCTCGGTACAGGACTTCGAAGCCATCCTGCAGCAAACCGACGCTTCGCTCGTGCGGCAGTACCAGGCTCTTCTGGCCACCGAGGGTGTGACGCTGGAGTTCACTCCCGAGGGCATCAGCCGGCTCGCGCGCATTGCCTGTGACGTGAACGAACGCACCGAGAACATCGGTGCGCGGCGATTGGCGACGGTGATGGAGCGTCTGCTCGATGAAATCAGCTTTGAAGCTGCGCACCGCAGCGGCGAGACGCTGTGCATCGATACCGACTACGTCGACGCGCGCTTGAAGGCCTTGAGTCAGGACGAAGATCTCTCGCGCTACATCCTTTAAACCGGCCGCGCGGCGGGGCCGGCCCACACCGTGGAAGCGAACCGCCCGGCGTGCGCCGTAGTCGAGCGCATTCCTGCGTTCTGCACTCTGCTTCCAGGCCATGTGCTACCTGCACAGAGACGTCTCAGGTTTTACTTTGACTTGATTCCCTAACTGTTTACTGTGTATGGGTTTTTCGCGATAAACCCTGCGAAATTCGACGCTAAGTCCTTGATTTCATTGCAAGAAGATGTTGCAGACCCCCTGCTCACCCTGAGTTTCCTGCTACAGTGCAAAAAAGTGCAATTTAGTGGTGAAAAGTGCCGCAAAACGCCCAAAAGAGGCGTGAGCCGCAACCAAAACAGCAGGGGAACGAATGGTTTTTCAAGGCGCGTCGTCGCTCAGTCTCGATGCCAAGGGGAGGCTTTCCGTGCCGACCCGGCATCGCGACGTCCTGAGCGCCAGTGCCGCGAGCCAGCTCACCATCACCAAGCACCCTGACGGATGCCTGCTGGTCTTTCCTCGCCCAGAGTGGGAAAAATTTCGCGATCGCATCGCCGACCTGCCCATGTCTGCCGCGTGGTGGAAGCGCATGTTCCTCGGCAATGCCATGGATGTAGAGATGGATGGAACGGGCCGCGTGCTTGTTTCGCCCGAGTTGCGACAGGGTGCCGGCATCACGCGTGACGTGCTGCTGCTCGGTATGGGCCGCCATTTTGAGCTCTGGGACAAATCCACTTACGAAGCCAAGGAAGCCGCCGCTGTGCAGGGCGAGATGCCCGATGTGGTGAAGGACCTGTCGTTTTGACCGCCGACGTGACGCCCGAGTTGCAGCACACCACCGTGCTTCTGGAGGAGGCGGTCGCCTCCCTGCTGGGCGAGTCGCAGGCGCCTGCCGGCGCACTCTGGGTGGACGCCACCTTCGGGCGAGGAGGCCATTCGCGGCGGATCCTGTCGCAGATTCCTCAGGACGCCCGGCTTCTGGCGTTCGACAAAGACCCAGAAGCCATCCAAGACGCAGCGCGCATCCAGGATGCGCGTTTTTCTATCCGTCACGAGGGATTCAGCGCATTGGTCGACTTGCCAGCGCAGAGCGCCGCAGGGGTGCTGTTCGACCTGGGCGTGAGTTCGCCGCAGATCGATTCGCCCGCACGCGGTTTCAGTTTCAGGTTCGACAGCCCGCTGGACATGCGCATGGACCCCACTCGGGGCATCAGCGTGGCCGAGTGGCTGGCCGACGCAAGTGTCGAACACATCACGGAGGTGATACGTGAATACGGTGAAGAACGGTTTGCTGGCCCCATTGCAAAGGCGATTGTTGCGTGGAGGCTTGAGCGGGGCCCCTTGGCCAGCACCGCCGAACTTGCCCATCTCGTGGCTGGCGCGGTCAAGACCCGCGAGCCGGGCCAGAACCCTGCAACGCGCACATTTCAGGCTTTTCGGATTTTCATCAACGCCGAGCTTAAAGAGCTGCAACAGGCCCTAGAAGCTTGCCTCACTGTGCTGGCGCCAGGCGGCGTGCTGGTGGTCATCAGCTTTCATTCGCTGGAAGACCGCATTGCCAAGCAATTCATTGCTCAGCACTCAAAGCAAGTGTTTGATCGGCGGGTGCCTTTCGCTGAGCCCAAGGCGATGAAGCTGCGCGCCGTGGGCCGCGTGCGCCCATCCGCTGCCGAAGTCAAGGCCAACCCGCGCGCCCGCAGCGCCATCATGCGTGTGGCGCGCCGCACGGAGGCCTAGGCGCATGGCGCGGTTCAATCTGTTTTTGATGGTGCTGCTGATTGGCAGCGCATTGTTCCTGGTGCATACCCAGTACCAGTCGCGACTGCTTTACACCGCCGTGCACCGCGCTGGAGATGAGGCACGGCGACTCGACACCGAGCATGACCGGCTGCAGGTGGAAAAGCGCGCCCAGGCGACGCCGCTGCGCGTGGAAACATTGGCACGCACCAAGCTCGCCATGAGTTCCGCCACGCCCGCCATCACTCGCTACATTTCGCAGCCAGAGGGCGCCGCAGCGGGTCTGGCCGCTGCTCGTTCTCGCCCAGCAGTCAGTGCAGTGGTGCCGTCCGAGAGCTCTGCCACACCAGCCTCGCGGCCATCGGTCAGTGGCCGCGTCGGAGGGGCACCGTGAGCCGCAGCGTTCGCTACACCATGAGCCCGCTGCTTGCGAGCAAGACGCCCGTATGGCGCAGCAAGTTCATCGTTGCCATGGTGGGTTTGAGCTTCATCGGCTTGGGCGCTCGTGCCTCCTACGTGCAGGTGATCAACAACGACTTTTTCCAGCGCCAGGGCGAGGTGCGTTTTGCGCGCACGCTCGATTTGCCCGCAAACCGCGGCCGCATCCTCGACCGGAACGGTTTTTTGCTGGCCTCCAGCGTGCCGGCCGCCAGCATCTGGGCGATTCCGGAAGATGTGCCACAAGAGACGGCGGAAGAGGCGGCCCAGCTCAAGCGGCTCGCCAAACTGCTGGGCATCGGTTACGCCGCGCTCAAGACCAAGCTGGCCGACGAAGACAAGACCTTCGTCTGGCTGCAGCGCCAGCTTGAGTGGGACGTGGGCCAAGAGATAGCTGCGCTCAAAATCAAGGGCATCTACCAGCGCAAGGAATACAAGCGCGAATATCCGGAAGGTGAGGCGGCGGCGCACGTGGTGGGTTTCACCAACGTCGAAGACAAGGGCCAAGAAGGCATTGAGCTGGCTTTCAACGACCAGCTTGCCGGCAAGGCCGGTTCCAGTCGCGTTATCAAGGACAGGCTCGGCCGCGTGGTCGAAGGGGTGGGTCAGGACGTTCCCCCGGTTGATGGCCGAGACTTGCGGTTGTCCATCGACAGCAAGATTCAGTTTTTCGCATACCAGAAGCTGCGCGACCAGGTCATCGCCAACAAGGCCAAGGCCGGCAGTGTCGTGGTGCTGGACGCCTCCACTGGAGAAGTGCTGGCTCTCGTCAACTACCCCAGCTTCACGCCCGACAAGCGCAGCAACCTGACCGGCGAGCAGCTGCGCAACCGTGCGCTGACCGACACCTTCGAGCCCGGCTCGACCATGAAGCCTTTCACGATCGGACTGGCGCTTGAGACCGGCCGGGTCAAACCCACCACGCTGATTGACACCACGCCCGGGCTCCTCACCATCACCGGCTCCACCATTTCAGACACTCACAATTACTGCGTGCTCACGGTGCAGGGCTTGATACAAAAATCGAGCAAAGTTGTCACCACCATTATCGACATGCAGATTCCGGCA
>JBBSRE010000067.1:0-10506 GCA_038243365.1 Burkholderiales bacterium
AACCAGTCTTTGCCACGCTCGCCGCGGCCTTCTGCCAGTTCATCCCAGCCATGGGCCTCGGTCAGCTTGCGGGTGCCAATGGTCCAGTGCTCGGCCATGTGTCGCTCCAGCGTTTCAAAACTGGCGCCCGGGTCAAACGCGAAGTAGCCGCGCTGCTGCAAAGTGAGGCGTTTGAGCTCGTGCTCGTCGGCCTGGTCGGTGCCAAGCTGAAAGCTGCGGTGGTGGCCAAACTGTTTGCCCTTGGCCTTGCAGACCAGGGCGTTGTAGAAATCGTTGTCGGTGGCTACCAGCAGGTGGTTCAGGTGCTGGGCCTCCATGTTGTGCTCAGCATGGTCCGACAAAATTTCCCCGTAATACGTCTCCAGGCCCCGCATGCGGGCCGTCTTCAGCCGGGAATACGCGCCGTCGACCAACAGGACTTCCTGCTGGAGTGTTTTTAATGTCTCGGCCAGCGCCAGCGTGAAAGGCGATGCGCCCACGATCAGCAAACCGTTGTCATCTTCGGCGGCAAGGCCCAGCGAGCGCGCCAGCTTGCCAATAGAAAAGCCGTGCACCAGCACCGTCACCATGATCACCAGAAAGACGAGTGGCAGCAGCTTGGCTGCATCCGGGTAGCCAGCGGCCTCCAGCGCCGGGCCAAACAGCCCGGCAGTGGCCGCCGCCACAATGCCGCGTGGCGCGATCCAGCCCAGCAGCAGCTTGTCGTTGCGCCGCATGGGCGCGCCCAGGGTGGACAGCGCTACCGTGAGAGGGCGCACCACAAACAGCACCACCAGCACGAACGCCCCCATGCGCCAGTCCAGCAGTTGCAGTTGGCTGGCCTGCAACTGCGCCGGGATCACGATGAACAGCACCGAGAGCAGCAGCACGGTGAGGTTCTCCAGCGACTCCTGCAGGGCTTCGCGCTCCACCAGCTTCATGTTGCCCATTACCATGCCCATCATGGTGACGCTCAGCAACCCCGCCTCATGCTGTACCAAATTGCTGGCCCAAAACACGACGGGCACCAACACGATCAACAGCGGTGCTTTCAAGTGGGCTGGTACCGCGCCACGGCGGTAAAGCCAGCCAGTGGCGTAGCCGCCCAGCCCGCCCAGCACGGCTGCCACGCCAATGGCAGATGCCAACGCCAGCGCGGTCTGGCCTATGCCGCCGTCGGGCAGCGTGAGGTATTGAAACGTCAGCACCGCCAGCAGCACGCCCACCGGGTCGTTGACGATGCCTTCCCATTTCAGCAGGGCTGATGCTTCCTTGTCGAGCCGTGCCTGGCGCAGCAGTGGCCCGATCACGGTCGGCCCGGTGACCACCAGAATCGCGCCCACCACCATGGACACAGGCCAGCTCAGCCCCGCCACATAGTGCGCCGCCAGCGCACCAAAGCACCATGCCAACGGTGGCCCGAGCACTGTCAGCCGCCGTATACCCTGTTTTGCGCTGCGCAATTCACCCAGCTTGAGATTCATGCCGCCGTCAAACAGGATGATGGAGACCCCCAAGCCTATGAGCTCGGCGATTTCTTCCCGGGGAAGGGCAATCGCTACCACGCCGGTCACCGGCCCCAGAACCAAGCCCGTTGCGATCAGCACCACGATCGCCGGGATGCCGAGCCGCCAGGACACCCATTGGCTGGAGAGGCCGGCCGCAAGAACGAGGAGAAAGAGGGTGGCGGCGTGCATGGTGGGGAGCGAAGAGGGAAATCAGTCATCGGGCCGCGCGCGCATGGGAGCGCGGCTCGCTTGAGAGAAACGCGGTGCGCGTCGGACGACCGGCGACTTTACCAACCGGATCGCGCCAGCGGTGTCGGCGCGCGCGCTCTCTTGGCCTCGATAGGGGTAACGCGGGTGAGAGCCTGAACCGGGAGCGGCGCACAGGGATGTCGCGTCTGTCCGTGGCGCGGACACGCCTCAACTTACAAGCGCTACAGATCTAGTTGTCATCGCGTAGGGCGCCATGCATCCCGGCTTTCGCAGGCGTGCTGCTGGGGGGCTCGGTCGGGAAATCAGGCAAGTCCATCCACAGCGCGATAGCCGAGGCGACGGCTTGCGTCGGCAAGAATTCTTGCTCCAGCCGCCCAAGCGAGAGGCTGCGCAGGTGCTGCGCGAGCGCCCCTTCCTGCGGTCGCAGTGCCTCCATCGGCAGGTCGTTGCAATGCACCGGCTCGTGGACTGCCAGGTGTGCGTGCGCATGGAAGGTCGCTAGGTCCATCAGCAGGGCGTGCAATTGCGGCAGGTGGCGGCGCGCCGTGGCCAGCATAGCCAACCCCCAGGTGTCGAGATCGCCCCAATAGGCGACTTCGCAGTGTTGCAGCCAGGGCGCGGCGAGCCAGGACAAATTGAGGCCACTTCCCAAAATAGCGATGGTGTCGGGCATCGGGCGCGGCAGCTGGTGCAAGCTGCGCTCGTTCTCCACCAGCAAGATGCGGCGGGCGGGCAAGGCAGTGGTGTGCAGTTCGGTGGTGAACAGCTCGGTCGTTGTCACGCGCAGGCGGCGAAACGGCAACAGGCCATCGGCCAGCGGTGCCACCAGCACCCAGTGCTCGCCCTCGGGGCTGGCACCGAGAAAGGCGGTCAGCCCCTGGCGGCTTGCCTCGCCATCGAAGCGCTCGTCGAGCAACGCTTTGAGCAGGCTGTCGTTGCGTTCGAAAAATTTGCTGTCGTTGCCGGCCACGGCCAGCGTGCGCAGCGGCTTGCCCGCGGCGCAGCCGGGCGCCAGTTGCAGGGCGATCCGGGTGGCGGTGACGACCTGGTCCGTTGGCAGGTGCCGCCACAGGCTGAGCCGGCGCAGCAGCAGGCGGTGAAAGCAGGCATTTACCTGGCTGAGCACGTTGGCCAGCGCTTGGTAGTCGGCGGCAATGCCGGCATGTTCGCGCCCGGCAAAGCGGCTGATGGCGGCGATGGCATCCGAGGGGCGGGGCAGCGTCCAGTACCGAGGCACATCCACCGGCGCAGAGCCGCCGCGGTAGCTGCGCGGTGCCCATTGCACGGCGCCGGGGCCGTTGTCAGTGATGGCCTTCCATGCCTGCAGGTGCTGGCGCAGTGCCGGGCCCGCGCCCTGAAAGCTCTGGGCGCCCGGCGCACCAATGGCCAGTTGCAGCGGCCAGGCGCCGCCGGGGTGGGACAGCAGCTGCGCCTCGCGCCAGTCGCTGCGCAGCCATTGGCGGGCGAGTTGTTCCGCGAGTTGCTCGGGTGATTTCACGGCAAAAATACTATTGAAAATATAGCTGCTCGCGCTTTATGGATAAGCGTTAGAGGCCACTTTGATCCATATTTTCTCGCTGGCGGTTGCGCTCACCCAGCTTCTCGCCCAATTCCTCCCAGCTCAGGCAGACGAGGCTGGCCTGGCGGCCGAGCCGGTGCACCAGTACGGCAGAGCGGGTGTGGTTGCGCAGCAGGCGCAGCTCCTTGTTGGGCGTGACAAACAGCGCATGCAGGCCGAACTCGCGCAGCGCCTGAATGATGCGGGCGGCCACGGCGGCGGAGCTTTTGGAGAAGGCCTCGTCCAGCACGATGCTGCCAAACAGCGGGTGGCTGCGCCCCGGCGGGCACAGCGCGTAGCTGAGCGAGGCGGTGAGCACGTAGCTGGCGATGATTTCTTTCTCACCGCCGCTGCCCCCCTGCGAGCCTGTGCGCCGCTCCAGTATCTGGCCGCTGGCGCGGTCGATCACGTGCACGGCAAACTGCAGGCGGTAGCGGGCGTCCAACAGAGCCTGCGCGGCCTTGGTGCGGCGGTTGGTGGCGTGTTCGCGCAGCAACTCCACCATGGTGCGCAGCGCCTGGTAGTGGCTTTGGCCGCCGTCGTCCCGCAGGCGCTCGGTGCGCAGCAGGGCCATCGCTTTGTTCAGGGTTTGCAGACTTTGGTGCACCACGGGTTGCGGGGCCAGTTGCAAGGTGCGGCCGGGTTGGAAGTCGACGCGCCGAAGCGTCTGGTTGAGGTCGTCGATGCGCTCGGTGATTTCGGCCACCTGGGCCTCGATGCCGTTCAGCAGGGTGCTGACGCCTTGCTCGGAGGCAGTGTTGAGATAGTCCTGAAAGCGCTGGCGCTTTTCTGGCAGGGCTTCTTCCTCCAACGCGCGCAGGCGCTCAAGGTACTGCGGCAGGGCGGCCAGCTCTTCGGTCTGGTCGGCCAGCGCGCCCCGGTCTTCCTTGAGGGCGCGGGCCATTTGCCGGATGAGGTCCTTTTGCAGGTCCCCCAGCTGGCGGCCGTGCTTGTCGAGCTGCTCGCGCAGGGCATCGATGGTTGTGCGCTCCTGGGCGTCAAGCTGGTCGCAGCTGAGGGTGGGCAGGCCGCCGGGGAGGAGCCGGGTGAGGCGCTCATTGAGCGCGGGCGCATCGGCGCCTTGCTCGTGCAGGCGGGCGGCGCAGGCCGCCTGTTTGCTTGCCGCGCTGCGGTGCTCGGCCTGCAAAGTGGCGTGTGCAAGCTCCAAGCTGCGCAGTTGGCCTTCCGCCTGTTCGCGCAGGTGGTGTGCCTGCTCCCAGCGCGCCTTTGCTTGGGCGGTGTCCGATTGCGGATTGAGCAGCTCGGCGAGCTGGTCTTGCAGGCGCTGCAATTGCGTTTGGGTGTCGGCCACGTCCAGCGCGTCAAAGCCCAGCGTTTGCAGGTGCTGCCACAGCTGGCGCTGGCTGGCAGCTTGTGCGACAGCCTTTAATGCGGCCTGTTTTTGCTGGTCACACGCCTGCCAGTGCGTGTGCGCCTGCGCGACTTGCTGTGTGAGTTGGGCCAGCCGGTCGCGGTTGTCAAAGCCGGTCATCCAGTCTTGGTCGAGGCGCTTTTGGTCTTGTTTGTCGAAGTGCAGCGCGCGGCCCGACATCAGCCCCTGCTGCGTCATGGCGTGTGGGGTGTGGCGCAGAGCGTCGGCACTGCCCACGCAGTGGCGGTCGAGCTCGGCTAGCAGCTTGCGCAAGGCGGTTTGATGCGCGTGGGGTTTGAGGGTGAGCTTGCGGCAAAAGCCATCGTCCCAAAAGACGGTGGCGGTGGCATCCTGCACCTCCAGCAGCCGCACGTGCAGGCGGTTGTGGCGCTGGTTGACCCATTCCAGCGCCTCCTGCATGGCGCGGGGCGGCACCAGGATGCGCAGGCGCTGGCTGCCCAAGGCGCGCTCGATGGCGCCGCGCCAGACCTGCTGGTCTTTGTGCACTTCGACCAGCTCGGCCACAAAGGGCAGCGCCTCGGGCGCTAGCTGCAAGGCGTCGGCCAGCGCGGCGCGGAACAGCGGAAATTCAGACGGCAGGTTGGAGCCGGGGCGCTGGCGCACGGCCTGGTGCTCGGCTTGCAGCTGCTCCAGTTCGGCATGGGCGTTGCGCTCGCGCGTGACGGCGGCCTCAGCCGCGGTGGTGTCGTTCGCAAGCTGCACATCAAGCTGCCGAAGCGCCTCGCTGGCCTGCTGCTGGTGCGTGGCCAGCAGTGCGGCGCTGAGGGCGGCATCTGCAGGCCATGCCAGCGCCAAGTTGCGCGCCAGCGTCTGGTAGTCGGCCAGTGCCGCCTGGCGTTGGCGCAGCACCTGCTGCTGGCTGGCAATGCTGCCTTGCAGTAGCTCGATGTTGCTGCCGCCGGCGCGCAGGTAGTCCGCCAGGCGCAGTTGCTCGTCGGCGCGGGCGTTGCCCAGCGCCGTCTGTGCCGCATGTATCCCGGCCTGCTGCTGCACAAGCTGCGCTTGCACGTCGGCGCTGCGCTGCTGCCACAAGCGCAGGCCCTCACGCGCAAACCAGTGGGGCAGCGCGGCGTGCAGGGTGCGCAAATCAACAAGCCGCTGCTGCGCCTGCTGCTCTTGCCGCGCCATATCGCGCAGTGGCAGCAGCGCCAGGTACTGGTGATTGGCCAGCTCCAGCTCGGCGTGAATGGTGGCGAGCTCGTCAAAGCTGGCGGCCACTTTGAGTGCATCGTCAAACGCGGATTGGTCGTCGAGCACCAGCTCGCGAAAAATCTCGTCGATGCTGTTGAGCTGCTTGAGGCCCGCCGCGCGGTTGAGCAGCGTAAAGGCGTTGGGGCCGACCTCGAAAAATCGCTGGAGCCGGGCCAGGTAGGCGGTTTTGGTGGTGAAGAGTTGCAGGCCGCTGGTGTTTTTCTCCAGCCGCCCCAGAGCGCGTGCGCCGCCGCTGTGATGCTCTTCCAGCCACGCGTCGAGGCTGTGGCCGGCGCCTTGCGCAAAGAACCAACGCCGGTTCATGTCACTCACCGACGAGCTGCTGCCATCGAACCAGAAGAGCGCGCCTATGAGCACGGTATCGGCCTGCTCGCCCGGCTCACTGCTCTGCACTTCGTCAGCCGCCGCGCCGCGCACCAGCCGCGCCGCAATGGCGCTGACGCTGCGCCCGGCGCGGGCTAGGTGGTCGCTGTCGTCGCCTGCATGGCCGGGGCCGCTGGCGCCGCGCACGTAGGAGACCAGGTCGCGGTCGCTCTCATGCCCGCCGGTCGAGGCCAGGTTGTAGCGCGGGTTTTGGCACAACAGCGTCATCAGCGCGTCGATCAGCGTCGTCTTGCCGCTGCCCGTGGGGCCGATGATGGCGGTGTTGGCCGCGTCAATACTGGCTTGGTGGCGGCCGGCAAAGGCGCCCCAGTTGTACAGGTGCAGCTCGTGCAGGTGGTAGCCGTGGGCCGACGT
Source organism: Burkholderiales bacterium (assembly GCA_038243365.1). Taxonomy (GTDB): domain Bacteria; phylum Pseudomonadota; class Gammaproteobacteria; order Burkholderiales; family Burkholderiaceae_C; genus Simplicispira. The sequence continues at coordinate 6,599 of JBBSRE010000067.1, forward strand.
GGTGGTGGTAGTGGCAGTGGAGGTAGCTGTGGTGGGAGTGAGCGTGGCCATTCAGCGCTCCTGCGGGGTGTGGGTCGCCGCGTCGGCGTCGGTGCCGTTGGCGGAGGCGTTGGCGGAGGCGGAGGCGGAGGCCAGCGTGCGCAGGTGTTGCAGCAAGGCCTGCAGGTTTTGCGGGTTCGCCAAGTGCACGATCATGGGCCGGATGGTGATGCGCTCTTGTGCATCCACATCTGACACCACGCCATGCCCACGCAGGTTCTCCAGCAGGTTCAACAGGCGCTTTCGCTCCTGCATCTCACTGCCGGTGCTGCCCAGGTACATCTCCAGCTGCGGCAGCAGTCCATCCACCGCCAGCTGCACCGGCACGCCCAGGCCGCCTTCTTGCTCGCGTTGCAAGAACTCCCGCCGCAAAACTGCCAGCAGCAGCGACTGCTCCAGCGTCAGGCGCTGGCGGCGCACCAGCGGGTGCGTCCACTCGTCGTCGTCTTCGCCGTCTGGCTGGTAGCCTGGCGGGATCGCCACATAGGCCAGCCCGCGCACGTCGTCCACGCGCACCTGCAAGTCCAGCGGTTCAAGCTGCGCATCGACGCGCGCGGTGTCGCTGGCAATCTGGCGGAACAGGTGGGGCTTGGCGGTCTGCTCCAGCAGACCGTTTCGGAGCAGCTCCTGCACGGCGCGGCGCAGGGCGACGGGCGTGGCGGGCGCAGCAGGCGCCTCGGGTGCTTCGGGTACGGCGGACGCTTCCTCAGATCCGCTGGTGCCCTGCTCTGGCGCAGCGCGTTGGGCGCCCTCGTCCGAATCGGCGGCCAATGAGGCAACCCGCGCGGCGCTCGCCCACTGGTCGAAGATATCAGGGGTGGAGTCTTTGGGCGGCATGGACGAAGTGAATAAAAAGTGAGCTGCTTGCGCTGGTATTTGAAGGGTTTCAGGTGCTTTTTATATGAAAACGCAATGTAGTTAAGCGCAAGCAGCTATGAATATTGATGCCGCCATCTTCACAAATCCCCACCCACACTCCGCACCGCCGCTGCATCCAGCGCCACGTGCGGCACGGTAAAGCGCCATTCTTGTGCGGGGCTCTGCTGCGGGTCGGTGGTGGTGATCTGCTCTTGCCCATCGCCCCATGCCAGGCCTGCCTCGCAGGCCACCGCCATCCACAAGGTCAGGGCTTCCAGGTCGTGCTCGTCTGGCGGCAGTGCCTCGGCCAGGGCGGCCAGTGTCATCGGTTGGCCGCTGTGCTCCAGCACGGCCAGGGTTTGCTGCAACAGAGCCTGCCGGTCCAGCCCTTCTAAGGCCTGCCAGAACTCGTCTTCCACTTGGTCAAGGTCGGCATAGTGCGTGGTCAGCAGCAGCTCTGCGCCTTGCCCGCCACCATCGATTGATTTAATGCGCAGCCGCTCAATCAGCGGTAGACCAGCCAGCGCGACGCCCAGCGGCGGCAGCGGCGCGCTTTGGCGGCGCACGGATTGGCGCTGCCAGTCAATGTCCAGCGCCTGCTGCAAGATGTCGTTGAGCAACTGGCCGACGCGTTGGTTCTCCGCCGCCTGGCCGGTTTTCATGAACTGGCTCACCTCGCGCTCGCTGCGGGCGCGCACACCCTGCACCACCTTGGCTTCCTTGATGAGCTGCTGCACCAGCAGGCGCAGTGTGCTGTGCTGCAAGTCGTCCAGCGCTTGTTTGGACGCGGGGTGGTTCAGGATGTTGCGGATGCGCGCGCGCATCTCGGCCAGCTCGCTCTGGTTGTCGAGCTGCTGTTGAAAGCTCTCGAACACGCGGCCCTCTTGCGTGCTGAGCAGGCTGGCGTGACCGTCAAGCAGTTGGTCCACCACGGCGCCCCGGTGCTGCTGCGCGCTCAAGATCGCCTGGCGCAGCGTGCGGTCGGCCGCGCGCCACGAGTCTTCCACGCGCCGAAAGTCGGCGCGCAGGCCGGTGGCGAGCGTAAATACCTCGCGAATGCCTTCCACCGCCTGCGCGTCAGTCAGCACCGGCAGGCGGCCGGCGCGCACCTCGGTGAGCTGCTGCTGCAAGTCTTCGATGCGTCGCTCGATCTGCTCAGCGCGACTGAGTGGGTTGGGGTCAAGCGCCGTGGCCAGGTTGTCAATCTCGCGCTGCACCACGGCGAGGCGCGAGGCGGTCGAGGTCATGAGCCGGTGGTCGAGCTGCGCCACAAAGCGCAGTGCGGTCTTGAGCGCGTCGGTCTCATGAATGCGGCCTTCGCGCTCGGTAATGAGTGCGCGGCGAATCCAGTCCCGCAGCTCGCGCCGTGCCTGCGTGGTGATGTCGGCCGCGTCAATCTCAAAGTCTGGCAGGTTGGCGTGCGCGGCCAGCATATCGGCCAGTGCCTGCACCGCGTCGTCCAACGGCACGCCATCGCGTTGGTGCTCGAATAGCGCATCGAGGCAGCTCAGCATCAACGGCGCACGCCGCGAAGCCAGCAGCAGCCAGGCGGCGTTCTGCTGGCGGGCGTGAATGTACTTTTGGGTGCGCTGCTGGTTGAGGCTGGGCATGGCGGGCAGTATGCCGGGGGTGTTGTGGGGGAACAGCGTGTTGGGTATTTAGCTGTGCAGCGCGCGCACGGACTATTGCTCTCTGCGACTTGGAATGGCGTCACGCGGTAACGTCACTTCACTAACGGCAGACCCTGTGCGATCTCTCACTATTAGCCATTGGCCAACACCTATGGCGCACAACCGAGCGCACTGAAACTGGGACCGCAACAAGCCTCGTGAACCAAGTCGAGCCACCGTGCGAATGCTGGTTTGACCATGGCGCGAGGCGATGCCTCGCGGATCATCGAAATGGCGGGGAAGGCGGCACAGTCTGAAGATGTTGAGCGCGAATGCTGGCTCGACGAAGCGGCGGCTGAGGGGCCGCGACATGGAAGCGTCTTCGGTACGATGCGCCGTAAACGCATGAACGCGATGCAACCTGGGGAGCTGGCGCTAGATTCAATAGCTGCCAGCGATTGCCCAGCCTGCGTTAGAGGCACATTTGATTTGAGAATCCAAGTCGCTGAGCCCGCAGAGCGATCTGTATGGCTGCCGTGAAGCCGCTTTGCGTCGCTCTGGCCTGCGACACCGAACTTAGCCGTCTTTCACTTGCTCGCTCGACGACATCACTAGCAGAACAAGAACATCCTAATTGGTTCGGACCCTTGCAGCTCAACTAAAACTAGCCCGATATGACACAGGGTCAAGCAAGCAGTGTTGTGAAATTTCACCAACTAGATTAAACATGCGCGGTTGCTTGCGGAACTCAAACACTCGATAGAGATGAAACTGGCGAGAGGCTGTGCTTGAGAATTTCAGTTCGTTCTGAGTAATAAAGAATGGGGTTTCTTTTCCAAACGATGTCGTCTTGACTTCGATAAAGCGTTCCCGTCCATCAGTCTCAAAAGACAGCACGTCATATCCGAGCCCGTCGCCTTTGGACTGCGACACATGCTCTACACGATCCGCTAGCTTTTTTTTCCCGAGACAGTCCAAGCGCCAATGCTCAAACTGCAGGACGAATTCTTCGCCAGCCAGTCCAAGGGACTGATTTTGTGCCTCACGTTGCAGGTAATCCCGTTTCACAGGATGACTTGCCCATTCCCGGACCTCTTCAGCCACCCTGTACTGCTTCTGTGGGGGCTGGACCGTGGTATGCGTGAAGTCGACGGCGGAAGGTGCGATGGCTGGCAGCTGAACTGCAGCCTGCACGGTTCGGTCCAACAGGGAGTGTTGCTTCAGCTGCTCTGCCACCACTGTCACCAGCAATGTCTGGTAATTAAATCGAGGCTGGTAGCCTCGAATATTGGGCCGACCCAGCTGAATCAGTATGGCACTGATGTTGCAGTGCTTGAACTCAATAGAACCATTTGAGCGTTGGTTCAGCTTGAGCTGAAGCTGCCTTCGATGCTCAGCCTT
>JBBSRE010000068.1:0-10501 GCA_038243365.1 Burkholderiales bacterium
AACGCCGACCGCATCGTGGTGATGGACCACGGGCGTGTGGTGGAACAAGGAACGCACGCGGCACTGGCGGCCGCGAACGGAATCTATGCGCGGCTGGCAGCACTTCAGTTCTCGGCTTAGGCGGCTATCATGGTCAAAAAATACTTCCGGCGCTTACTAGCATTGCGCTAGCAGCTACATTTTTAATAGCAGTCGCCTGGGCTCCGTGCGCACATGGGGTGCGGCGAGCCTTCAACCGGATTGCTTTTTAATGCAGCGGCTCTATCAAGGAAGCTGGCACCGGAAACACCTCCACTCCATCATCTGCCAGAGCCTTCACCTGGGCCGCACTTGCGATCCCACGGATGGGGCGCTGCGGCAGATCACCGTCATGCATGGCTTGAGCCTCGGAGATGAAACGATCACCGACATTTTCGGTTGCAGCGATCAGTTCACGGGCGCGCGCATGCCAGCGGGCCAGGGCCGGGCCGCTATCGACGGTGGCATCACCGCTCACACCGGCTCCAGTCGCAGGCTCCGCGCGCGCCGCGCCAAGATTCAGGCGCGGGGCGCTGAGCATTTTTTGAACGACATGGCTGCCGCAGAGGGGGCATGCGATCAGGCCGACGGACTGTTGGTGCACAAACGCCTGCTCATCGGCGAACCAACCTTCAAAGCTGTGCCCGTCCTCACATTGCAGGTCCAGGACCTTCATGCTCGCGCTTTGGTGCAGGAAAGGGGGTTCACACGCGGCGGCGCAGCAGATAGCAGTAGACGAAACCGGGAAACGCCAATGTGATGAACATGGCACCGGAGATGGCATAAAACTCCCAACCCTGCGGAGCTATTTGCCCTGCCCTGCGCTCGAGCAGCAGCGAAGCGCCGCCGACAAGCAAATACCAAACGAACAGTTCTGCAAACCGCCAGACCAATCGCTTGTGCGGAATCAGTCGAGGCCCGAACGCCAGCACTCGATGGTTAACGAAAGGCAGGTTGGCGCCAATGCAGGCGAGAAGGATGACAAGCCAGACGGCTCCGTTTTGACCCACGACGAATTCAGGACGCTAGTGAGCGGATGATCGCGTCACCGCACAGGGCCATCAGGCCGCCAGGGAGCAGACCCAGCCCCAGGAGCAACGCGCCGTTGAGCGTCAAGACGACGCGGGCGTCCAGCGGTGTGTCGATGGAAGCGGTCTGCACCGGCTCGTCAAAGTACATCACCTTGACCACCCGCAGGTAATAAAAGGCGCCGACGAGCGACATCATCACAGCGAAGACTGCAACGCCGATGTAAGCAGCTTGTCCGGTAGATACCAGCGCCTGAAGCACCGCCAACTTCGCATAGAAGCCGACTAAAGGAGGGATACCGGCGAGTGAGAACAGGCAAACTGCAAGTACACCCGCGTAGAAAGGGCTGCGTTGGTTCAGGCCCGCCAAATCAGCAATGTTCTCGCTCTCGAAACCCGAGCGCGCCAGCAACAGGATGACGCCGAAAGTTGCCAGGGTAGTGAGCACATAGGTGATCACGTAGAACATGGAAGCACTGTACGCAGCCTGCACCGTGTTCGCCTCCACGTTGCCGTTGATGACACCCGACATCAGGCCCAGCAGCACGAAACCAATCTGCGAAATGGTGGAGTAAGCCAGCATCCGCTTGAAGTTGCTCTGAGCGATGGCAGCGAAATTGCCAACCAGCAGTGAGCCCACAGCAAGTACCGCCAGCATCTGCTGCCAATCGATCGCCAAAGGAAGCAAGCCGTCGACAAGCAGGCGCATGACCACCGCAAACGCCGCCAGCTTGGGTGCGCCGGCAATGAGCAAGGTCACCACCGTCGGCGCGCCTTGGTAAACATCGGGGATCCACATGTGGAACGGCACTGCGCCCAGCTTGAAGGCAAGGCCGGCCACGATGAACACCAGGCCAAATACCAATACCTGGTGCCGAATCTGCCCCGCACTCACGGCTTTGAATACTTCGCCGATATCGAGCGAGCCAGTGGCGCCATAGAGCATGGACAACCCGTACAGTAAAAAGCCGCTGGCCATTGCGCCCAGCACAAAATACTTCATCGCGGCTTCAGTGGCGGTCGGGTCATCCCGGCGCAGCGCGACCAGCGCATAGCTCGAAAGCGTGAGAAGCTCAATCCCCAGGTAGATCACCAGGAAGTTGTTTCCGCCGATCATGAAGAACATGCCGAGCAGCGCGAACAAGCTCAACGTGAACAGTTCCCCACCACGCAGCATGTCGCGGTCGCTTGCATAGGGACGACCGTATACCAGCGTGACCATCAGAGCCAATGAAGCGAAGCATTTGAGCCAGTTGCCCATGGCATCGCTTACCACCATGTTTCCAAACCCGTAAAAGGTGTTGCCGGCACTGGCGTACACCCCTTGCAGCACCGCCACCACGCCCAGGGTCAACAAGGTCAGCACATAGGTGCCGGTGCGGCGCGGGCTATGAACCGCCAGATCCACCAGAGCAATCACGCACGCCATGACCAGCAGCAAGATTTCCGGGTAGATGGCCAGCCAACTGATGTTGTCAATCATCGGGGTACTCACGTTCAATTCAGTTCAGCTTGGACATGGCGACGTGTTGCAGCAGCTTGGCCACAGACGCGTCAGTCACGTTCGTCACAGGCGCCGGGTACACGCCCATCGCGAGAATCGCGATGGCGAGCAGAGCCAGCACGAAAAATTCGCGGCGGTCGATGTCAAGCAAAGCACGGACATTGGCGTTGCCGACAGGGCCTAGGTATACGCGCTTGAACATCCAGAGGCTGTACGCAGCGCCCCAGATCAGCGCACTGGCAGCGGCCAGCCCAATCCAGAAGTTCGCCTTGACGGCCGCGAGGATCACCATCCACTCGCCCACAAACCCTGCGGTTCCTGGCAAACCGCAGTTGGCCATGGCAAAGAGCAGCGCAAACGCGGAAAAGTTGGGCATGGTGTTGACCACCCCGCCGTAATCGGCGATCTCGCGCGAATGCATGCGGTCGTACAGCACCCCGATGCTCAGAAACATGCCGGCCGACACAAATCCGTGCGCAATCATCTGGGCAATGCCGCCTGATACGCCCAGATCATTGAACAAGAAAAAACCCAGCGTGACGAAGCCCATGTGCGCGACCGACGAATACGCCACCAGCTTTTTCATGTCTTTCTGAACCATGGCGACCAGTCCCACATAGATCACGGCAATCAGCGAGAGAGCGATCATCAGCCACGCCCACTCGCGCGATGCATCCGGTGCGATCGGCAATGAGAAACGCAAAAAACCATAGGCGCCCAGCTTCAGCATGATGGCTGCCAGTACAGCCGAGCCACCGGTAGGCGCTTCGACGTGCACGTCAGGCAGCCAAGTGTGAACAGGCCACATGGGCACCTTCACAGCGAAGGCCGCAAAAAAAGCAAAGAACAGCAAGGTCTGGGAGTGCAAGGACAGTGGCAGGGCGTGCCAGCTGGCAATATCGAAACTGCCACCTGCTTCGTTGTACAGGTACAGCAAAGCGATCAGCATCAGTAAAGAGCCGAGCAACGTGTAGAGGAAAAATTTGAATGCCGCGTAAATCTTGCGTGGCCCGCCCCAGATACCAATGATCAGATACATCGGAATCAACGTGGCTTCAAAGAAAACGTAGAACAGCATGCCGTCTAGCGCTGAGAACACACCAATCATCAGCCCCGAAAGAATCAGGAACGCGCTCATGTACTGGTTCACTCGCGAAGTAATCGAGCGCCAGGACGCGATCACCACGATCACGGTAATGAATGCCGTGAGCGGCACGAACCAGAACGAGATGCCATCCACCCCCAGGTGATAGAAGATGCGGAAGTTGTCAATCCACATCGCCTTTTCGACAAACTGCATGTCGGCAGTGCCTGGAACAAACCCCGCGATGAGAGGGAACGTCACCAGCAGGCCGGCGAGCGCGCCGACCAAGGCCAGCCAGCGGGCGGCACCAGCGTGCTCTGCCCGCCCCAACGCCATCAGCAAAACGCCGAACGCGATAGGCGTCCAGACGGCAAGACTCAACAAACCCATTTTTCTTGTTCCTCTACGCGTTGAGCCAAACGAAATACGTCATGAGCGCAAAGATCCCGAGAATCATCACCAGCGCGTAGTGATAGACGTACCCCGTCTGCAACCGTCGCACCACGCCGGCAACCCATCCCACCAGCTTCCACGACCCATTGACCAACGCGCCGTCGATCAAAGCCTGATCGCCGCCCTTCCACAGGCCGATGCCAAGACCGCGCGCACCGCGAGCCAGAATGTTCTCGTTGATCCAGTCGAGGTAATACTTGTTCTCCATCAGCACGTAGACCGGATGGAACACACGCTTGATGGCCGTCGGCAACGCGGGATTGATCATGTACATGTAGTACGACGCTGCCACGCCAGCCAACGCGAGCCAGAACGGTGCCGCCGTCAGGCCATGCAATGCCATGGCCGCCGGTCCGTGGAACGCTTCGGCCAGTTCTGCCATCGCGGGATGACGCGCCGCGTCGACAAAGATGACGCCCTCGAAAAAACCACCGAAGAGCATAGGCTCTATGGTCAAGAAGCCGATCACCACCGAAGGAATCGCCAGCAATACCAGCGGCAACCAGACAACCCAAGGTGACTCATGCGCCTTGGAGGAGCTTGAGTCATGACCCTGACCGTGATCTGCAGGATGGGCCGGATCAGTGTGCGACACATGGTGATGCGCGTCGTGCGGGTGGGCGTCGGGGTTCAGGTCGTAGCGCTCTTTTCCGTGGAACACCAGGAAGTACAGACGGAAGGAATAGAAGGCCGTCACGAAAACACCCGCCAATACCGCGAACGTCGCAAACCCAGCCGCAGGCAAATTGCTCGCGTGCACCGCTTCGATAATGCTGTCCTTGGAATAGAAACCCGCAAACAGCGGCATTCCAATCAAGGCCAGCGAGCCGAGCAGGAAAGTGATCCACGTAATCGGCATGTATTTGCGCACCGCCCCCATCCAGCGGATGTCCTGGTTGTGATGCATTCCGATGATGACCGAACCAGCTGCAAGGAACAGCAAGGCCTTGAAGAATGCATGCGTCATCAAGTGGAACACCGCCACCGAATACGCGGAAGCGCCCAGCGCCACGGTCATGTAGCCCAGCTGTGACAGCGTCGAGTACGCAATGACCCGCTTGATATCGTTCTGGATGATCCCCAGAAAACCCATGAACAACGCGGTGATCGAACCGATGACCAGGATGAAATTGAGCGCTGTGTCAGAGAGTTCAAACAAGGGCGACATGCGCGCCACCATGAAAATGCCTGCGGTCACCATGGTGGCAGCATGAATCAGCGCGGAGATAGGCGTCGGGCCTTCCATCGAGTCAGGCAGCCAGACATGCAGCGGGAACTGCGCACTTTTACCCATTGCGCCAATGAACAGGCAGATGCAAACCACCGTGATGAGCATCCATCCGGTGCCGGGCAATTGCAGTGCACTCAGATCGCCCGCCTTGGCAAAGATTTCGCTGTAATTCAGCGTGCCGGTGTAAGCAGCGATTAGTCCGATGCCGAGAATAAAGCCGAAGTCGCCCACCCGGTTGACCAGAAACGCCTTCATGTTGGCGAAAATCGCCGACGGCTTGTTGAACCAGAACCCGATCAACAGGTAAGACACCAGCCCGACCGCCTCCCAGCCGAAGAACAGCTGAAGCAGGTTGTTGCTCATGACGAGCATCAGCATCGAGAACGTGAAGAGCGAGATGTAGGAAAAGAAACGGTTATAGCCGTCGTCTTCCCGCATGTAGCCGATGGTGTAAATGTGCACCATGAGCGACACGAACGTCACCACGCACATCATCATGGCCGTCAGGCTGTCAATAAGAAAGCCCACTTCCATTTTCAAATCGCCCACCACCATCCAGGTGTAGATGGTTTCATTGAAGCGTGCGCCGTCCACCGCCACGCTCTTGAGCGTCATGACAGACAAGATAAAGGCCACCAACACGCCCAAAATCGTAAGCGTATGGCTCGCGCGCCGGCCCATCAAGTTGCCGCCGAATGTAGTACCGAGTACACCTGCCAGCAAAGCTCCCGCCAGCGGGGCCAGCGGTACGATCAGCAGCGTGGAGGCAGAAAGGGTTTGACTCATGGGGGAAACCTTGGCTTATCGACTCAACCCTTGAGGGTGTCGAGCGTGTCCGCGTTGATATTGGACTTGTTGCGGAACAGAAGCACCAGAATGGCAAGACCAATGGCCGATTCGGCGGCAGCGACGGTCAGGATAAAGAACACAAAGACCTGCCCGTGCATGTCGCCCAAATAGTGCGAGAACGCAACGAAGTTCATGTTGACCGCAAGCAGCATCAGCTCTACCGCCATCAGCAACACGATGAGGTTTTTGCGGTTTAAGAAAATGCCGATGACGGCCAGCGCAAACAACATAGCGCCGAGCGAAAGGAAGTGTCCAAGCGTGAGCGTCATGCCGCCCCTCCGGGGGTTGTGGCGTCGGGCAGTGGCGGCTCAGGATCGGCAGCCTGTACCGTGGACGCCATTTTCACTATGCGCATGCGATCCTCGGGCCGGACCCGCACCTGAACCGACGGGCTGATGGCCTTCGAATCCTTGCGAGTGCGCAGCGTCAAGGCAATAGCCGCAATCATCGCGACAAGCAAGATGGTGGCGGCAATTTCCACCGGCAACAGGTACTGCGTGTACATCAGGTGACCCAAAGCTTTCGCATTTGAAAAACTCACCAACTGGCCACTGGCATCGAGCGCAACCGCCATGGCTTTGGGTTCCTCCATGCCGCGAAAGCCAGTCATGAGCACCGCAGCCATCTCCAGAGCGATCACCCCACCCAACAGCGCCGCCAACGGAAAGTGCTTCCAGAAACCTGTGCGAACTCCGGCCATGTCGATGTCCAACATCATCACGACAAACAGGAACAACACCATGACCGCGCCGAGATACACCAACACCAGCACGATGGCGAGGAACTCTGCGCGCAGCAACAGCCACAACCCCGAGGCCTGCGAAAACGCCAGCATCAGGTGCAGCACCGCGTGCACAGGATTACGGGCCGTAATGACCCGGAACGCCGCGTATAGCAGCACCACTGAAAAGAGATAGAAAAAACCAGTCTTGGCGTCCATGAATCGGTACTTTTAGGAATTCGTGCAGAAGCGTGAAAGCATGAGCAGGCGTGAGCGAATACCGCTCAGCGGTACGGAGCGTCAGCCGCTCTGGCAGCGGAAATCTCGGCTTCGTAGCGGTCCCCCACAGCCAACAGCATGTCCTTGGTGAAGTACAGGTCGCCCCGCTTCTCACCGTGGTATTCGAGGATGTGCGTCTCGACGATCGAATCGACCGGGCAGCTCTCCTCGCAGAAGCCGCAGAAAATGCACTTTGTCAAATCGATGTCGTATCGGGAGGTGCGACGCGACCCGTCATCACGAATTTCCGATTCGATCGTAATCGCCACCGCCGGACACACTGCCTCGCACAGTTTGCAGGCGATGCACCGCTCTTCGCCGTTCTCATAGCGGCGCAGCGCGTGCAGCCCGCGAAAGCGCGGCGAAAGCGGTGTCTTTTCTTCGGGAAACAGTACGGTGACCTTGCGCCGGAACGCGTAACGCCCGGTCAAGGTCATGCCTTTCACCAGCTCCACCAGCAGAAAGCTCTTGAAAAAATCCTTGAGGGAAAAAGATGCAGCAGCAACGGCAGCCATAGTCGTCTCCGTTTATGTCCAGATGTTCCAGGGCGACAGCAGCCAGCCGGCGATCACCAGCAGCCACACCAGCGTGACCGGAATAAAGATCTTCCAGCCCAGACGCATGATCTGGTCGTAACGAAAGCGCGGGAAGGTGGCGCGGATCCAGATGAACATGGACACCACGACAAACGTCTTGATACCCAGCCAGATCCAGCCCGGGATGAAGTCAAGCACTGCCAGCGGCGATAGCCAGCCGCCGAGGAACATGATCACGCCCAGCACTGAGACAAGCCACATGCTGGCGTACTCGGCCAGGAAAAAGATGGCAAAACCCATGCCCGAATACTCGACCATGTGCCCTGCCACGATCTCCGCTTCGCCCTCAACCACGTCGAACGGGTGGCGGTTGGTTTCGGCCACGCCCGAAATCAGATAGACGATGAAGATCGGCAACAGCGGCAGCCAATTCCATGACAGGATCGAAAAACCGCTGGCGGCGAGCATGCCGCGACCCTGGCTCAAGACGATTTCCGTCAGGTTCATGCTTCCCGACACCATGATGACGACAAGGAAGCAAAAACCCATCGCAATTTCGTAACTGACCATCTGCGCCGATGCGCGCATGGCGCCCAAAAACGCATACTTCGAGTTTGAAGCCCAGCCAGCGATGATGACGCCGTACACCTCAATCGAGGTAATGGCCATGACCAGTAGCAATCCTGCACTCACATTGGTCAGCGCGACCTCTGGCCCGAAAGGAATGACAACCCAAGCCGCTAACGCCGGCATGATCGCCATCACTGGGCCGAGGACGAACAATCCCTTTGACGCCGCGGTCGGCTGGATAATTTCCTTGGTCAGAAGCTTCAAGGCATCCGCGATAGGCTGCAGCAAACCAAATGGCCCCACCCGATTCGGGCCATGGCGAACCTGCATGAATCCCAGCAGCTTGCGCTCCCACAACGTCAGGTAAGCCACAGCGCCCATCAGCGGCAACAGGATTGCGACGATCTTGAGCAGAATCCACAACACTGGCCACGCAGCACCAACCCACCAGGATTGATCGACAAGATGCAACCCCCCGTTGTACAGAGCGTCAATCATGGTTGCACCTCAGGTGCCATAAGCGACCGTCCGCGTTGACCATCGCGCGTTGCCTGCAGTGCAGGCGAGCGGCGAACGAGCGAATCGAGCATGTAGATTGGCGCGGTAACCGGCTCCGCGGCCGAGCCAGTCACATCGCTGATTTCATCAGCTGCTCCCGCAGAGCTGATGTTGCTCAAAAGATGGGCAGGCACCACAGCCAGGCCGTCGGAGCCGACGATGTGCGCAAGCACCTCGTGCGAAGTCTCAAAGTCCATGCCAGACACGCCCATCAAATTGGCCAGCACGCGCAATACTTTCCAGGCAGGACGCGCCTCACCCAGCGGACGCACTACCGCGTGGAAGCTCTGCAATCTCGCTTCGGCGTTGACGAATGTCCCCGACGTCTCAGTGAAAGGCGCGATGGGTAGCAGCACATCGCTGAACTCCAGATTGGTCTTGAACGGACTCAGCGTAACCACCATGTCTGCCTTAGCCAACGCCGCCGCCGCCAATGGGCCCGCAGCACTGTCCCACACCGGCTCAGTGTTGAGCAAAATGGCACCTTTTAAACCGCCGGTGAGCATTTGCGCGGCATTCATGCCGCCGGCATCTGGCACCGCGCCGGCCCATTGCGCACCCACCGTATTTGCGGCTTCGGTAAGGTAGCCAACGCTGGCCCCCGTGTGCTCGCCAATCCAGTTGCAGAGCGAGAGGATCTGCGCCGCTTGACCGTGATGCGCAGCGGCGTTGCCAAGCAAAATAGCCTTGCTTTCTCCCGTGGACAGCGCGGCGGCGATGGCAGCCGCTTCGTCGCTCACTTGGCGGCCGGCCATCGGCGCTGCCAGATTTTTGGCGTTCGCGATGGCTGCTGCGATGTCTCCCAGAACTCCCAGCCAGTCGGCAGCCGGCGCCACACTGACGCCCGACAACGACATGGCCCATTCTGGTTTGTGTGAATGAACGGCGCAAACGGTCGCGCCTTTGCGCGCAGCCTGACGAATACGCTGCGCGAACAAAGGGTGGTCCTTACGCAAATCGGAGCCCACCACCAGAGCAGCGTCCAGTGTCGACAGCGACGCGATGGATCGCCCCAACCAGCGGATACCTGGAGCGGCGGTGAAGTCTGCGTTTCGCAGGCGGTAGTCGATGTTGCTGCTGCCCACGCCGCGCACCAATGCACCTGCAAGGTACAGCTCTTCAAGAGTACTGTGCGGGCTAACCAACATGCCGACGCTGTTCGCGCCGTGTTCGGCGTCAATATCCTGCAGACCGTTGGCCACGTATTCCAGCGCGGTCTGCCAGTCGACCTCACGCCACTCGTTATCCTGCTTGATCATCGGATGCTGAAGCCGATCCAGGCCGTTCAGCGCTTCATACGAAAAGCGATCGCGGTCGGCAAGCCAGCACTCGTTGACCTCTTCGTTTTCAAACGGAAGCACGCGCATAACGCGATGGTTCTTGACCTGCACGATGAGGTTGGAACCAGTGGAATCGTGTGGGCTGATGGATTTTCGGCGCGACAACTCCCAGGTGCGCGCGCTGTAGCGGAACGGCTTGCTGGTGAGAGCGCCGACCGGGCAGATGTCGATCATGTTGCCCGAGAGTTCGGAGTCGATGGTATCGCCGGCGACGGTGGTGATCTCGGCGTGCTCGCCCCGATAAATCATGCCCAGCTCCATCACGCCTGCCACTTCCTGACCAAAGCGCACGCAGCGAGTGCAGTGAATGCAGCGCGTCATTTCCTCCAT